>JAVBNI010000049.1:0-47338 GCA_031551645.1 Bacteroidales bacterium
TATTCATATCCGTCTTTGATGCTACTTTCTTTATCCAACCACAAATCCAATTCTTCTGATATGGCTGATAACATTAATGACTTGAGTGATGCTTTATCCATGATGAAAGGTATTAGGTTTATTATCAGCACAAAGATACAAATTGAGAAAAATATTGCAATTTGTCATGCACCCATAGGAAGTTCAAGTTATCACGGCGGAATGTGAAAAAATTCAATACGACAAGGACCGAATTACCGCGTATTACACCCCCGGGTACCAATTGTTATACATGTAAGAATAAGACATGTGAAAGCAGGGCTGCTTTTTGCCGTCGGAAAAGGCCTGTATAAAGACAACAAGCAGAATGAAGGATAAATAAATAAACTTAAGTACTGTTACCTATATAATTAACACTTTAAGACACATGTATTGTGCTTATTTCACGACAATTACATCCAGTTAGCCCGATAGGCAGATAATATTCAATGTTCAATAATCAATTATTCGATTACTTACCGTCCGACATACAAAAATATACCGTTCAGCATTTTTTTGACCGTTCAATCCCCAAAATGACTACGCTCAACATTTTTTATTTGGAATTCGAAATATTGTTTCATAACATTGCAAAGTTATTTTTTTGATAAATAGAGTATATAAAATTTGATTCAAACGTTCATCTAACGTTCGTTTATTGTTTGATAACAGGATAAATTTGCAGATGTTGGTTGATAGCTGCAACACATACTGGGAGTACAAAAGAAGAAATCAAAAAAAACGGGTGTATTAACGATAAAAACACAGTGTATTTTTTCAAAAACACAGTCTTTTTTTTCAAAAACCGACTGTGTTTTTTACCCAAACAGGATACCTTTTGAAACAGACAGATAATTAGACATATAAAAACCATTAACATTTTATTGTATGAAATACAAATTAATTGCAAGAGCCAATCCGCAAAACCGTGAAGCTGCGCCCAAGTATTATGCTGTACCTGTTTATTCGGGCGAAATGAATTTGAAACGGATCAGCCGGAAAATTGCCGATAAATCGTCGCTCACTCCGGGTGATGTATACAACGTGCTGGTTAACTTTGTGGAAGATCTTCCCGAGTACATGGGCGACGGGTTTAAAGTGTCGTTGGGCGACTTCGGCATTTTCCGGGCGTCTTTTAGCAGCGAAGGCGTGGAAGATCCGAAGAAGTTCAATACAGCGATGATCCGCGGTAAAAAAGTGCTGTATTATGCAGGCAAGGATGTGAAAAAGGGATTGGATGGTATGCGGTTGGTGCAGGAATGACGGGAAAACATGAACATGTGACAGTAGAGTAACGCTACAAGCACAATTATCCGGATGCCTGTAAAGAATTTGATGCTGCAGCCGACAACATTTTCCCAAGGATTATCCGGAAACTGGTAATTTCTCAAGACGAAGAAATCAGGTTGAGGAAGAAAAGAGTGAATCTCTTTTATTATCACTTATAGACGCAAAAAATATATGAAAAGCAATCCGGAAATGATTCGATAACCAATGCAAGCTTGTAAAGTATCAAAAATTTCTGTTTGCTGCCGTTTGCAAACCTACAAAGTATGACGGATTAATTTCTGAAGATATTTGTAAGTTCGCAAAACATGGATGAACATTTTAATAAAATATAGAAGATAATGGTGAATCGCTGGTATATTGGTAAAGGTTATACGGTATCAACCTTTTGTAGTATATCACTTTTAACAATAAAGGGGGATAAGTTATGATAATAAAAACATAAAAGTAAGTTAGAATGACAAAGCAGAATGCTTTAAAAATACGAGAATGGAAACAGGAATTTAAGTATCAAATTAAACTGTTTTTAAAATGAAAAAAATAAAAAAATTAAAATTAAATAAAGAAACTATATCAAATTTTGAAACATATTCAAACGATAAGATGCAGAATATCCGTGGAGGAAATTTTGATTTTCCGACTATAAATGATAATTGTTTGTACACAACTATGCCTCCTACTTTCGCATCTTGTATTGCATGTGATCCAAAAGAATGGTGTGGCTGGAATCATGAGACGGATTGTCACGGACCATTCATAACTCGTGGATAAAGAATAATATAATTTATTTTTTTGTAGTTTTTTAGAGCCTGTTTAAATTTTAGATTAGAGAATGATTGTAGATTACTTCGTCCTTGTAATGACGTTGATGACACAATAGTCGAAGTAATCTTATATGTTTTTTACAGTCACAATTAAATGACAATCAAATGTAGATTTTATTTTAAACAGGTTCTTAACTATTTATTAGATTTATTTTTTATTAACACCTTATGCTTTTATTCAAATAATTATATTTTTAAAATTTAAAAAATATTAATGTACATAAAATCAATATTATAAAAATATAATAAAAAATTCATATTTGTTTTCTATTGGTGTTGTGTTTAATAGTTTAAGGTGTATTTTATGTAATAAACAGTTATCTCTCTTTAATTCTAAGTGAATGAATAATACATTAAAAATGAATAAACAAAACTGGGCCTATATTATTTTTTTAATTGGATTTAGTATTTTTTTAACAGGTATACTTGCTTTTGTTGATGAAAAAAGATATAGCCTCCCAACGGCATTTAGTGAATATATAAATATAATCTTTTATGCTGGACTCTTTGTTATTTTACCAATTTGTATTTATCTGTTGTTAAAAACATATACAAAATGGTATTGCTTAGCTTGTTTTCTTATTGCCTTAATTGGATTCTTTCCATGCGCTGTATTTATCTACCTATGTATTAAGTGATTGATGATTTTTAATCGCAACACTACTTTGATAATCAATATGTAATGTCTAAATAAAAACGTCGATTATATGCTGTGGAGTACTTACGAAATAATCTATAACTATTCTCTCAAACAGAATATGGGAGAATAGTTTTTCAATGTTACATTTTTAGGAATTTTGAAATTCATATAAATGACTACAGATCAAATAGAATTAAAATTAAGTGAAATAATTGATGTTATACAAAATCAGAAAACAAATCTTCCAGGTTTAATGCGTGGAGAAGCTGGGTTGATTTTAAGTTTGTTTTATTATGCACGTTATAATCAGGATGTTAATGTAAATGATTTTGCTTATAAAAGACTAAATGAATTATTTGATTTAATTGAAACGACAACAATTGACCATTCTTTTTCTTCAGGCGTTGCAGGTATTTATTGGCTTGTTTTACATCTTCAAGAAGAAAAATTTATCAATATTTCCAAATATCTTTTGAACGAGTATGAAAGATTCATAATTAAAGCACTATATTTTGAATTAGAACGCGGTAATTTTGATTTTTTACATGGGGCTATTGGAATTGCTTATGCATTGTTGTCTCAAAGGAGAAACAATTATCTTATAGATGAGGTTATTGCATATATTCGAAAATATTCTATTGAAGAGAGAGAGGGAGCTTTAAAATGGATGGATATAAGTCCTCTATCCGGAAGAAAAGTGTTTAATTTAGGGGTATCACATGGAATGCTGAGCATTCTTATTTATTTAAGTAAAGTATATTTAATAAACAACAACTTAAACATTTTAAAACTGATATTGGAGGGTATAAATTATTATTTATTAAATTATAAAAGAGATTCTTTAATTCAGTTTCCAGGTGTTATTTTTTTTAATGGTCAAACTGAAAGCAATTCTCGGTTAGGTTGGTGTTACGGTGACTTAGGAATTGGCTTTAGCTTATTGTTAATAGGTAAACGACTTAACAATAAGAATTTAATTAATGAGGCAATAAATATTTTAAAAATGACAACAAAAAGGACTAACTTTAATGACACTAAAATTATCGACGCTTCTCTTTGTCATGGAACGGCAGGCGTTGCACACATCTATCATCGTTGTTTTCTTGAAACTAATATTTTATTATTTGAAGACAGTTCAAAATATTGGATGATGCAAACTCTTCAAATGGCTAAATTTGAAGATGGTTTTGCGGGCTATAAGTCTTTTTATGGCTCTAAAGGATGGAAAAATGAAGTTGGTTTTTTAGAAGGAGTAAGTGGGGTATTATTAAGTTTATCATCGTATTATTTCAAAGATAATAAAAGCAATTGGGGTCAAGCATTATTATTGAACTTGTAATTATAATAAATTTATGAAGTCTATATATACTGCGAATGAGAGGTTTATTTTTAGGACACCATTTTACCCATTTAACAATATAAGTAATTTTGATAAATTACAAGATGATTCAACATATAGAGAAATGCTTCAAATAGCAACTCCCGACCTTAGTAATGACCTAAAAAAAAATGAAAATAATAAAAATCAAATAAAATATTCCAGTTACAGATATTTTCAACGTGCTTGTATACGTCCTACTCCATTCGGATTATTTGCCGGATGTTCAGTTGGAACTATAGGAGAACAAACACAAGTGATATTATTCGGACAAGAGATGTATCATAGGTATACCCGTTTAGATATGAATTATATTTGTGCCTTGATACAACATATTGAACGCGACACAAAAATTAGGGAACAATTAACTTATTATCCCAACACTAGTCTGTATCCAGTAGGAAATTATCTGCGATATGTTGAATCCCATTATTATAAAACACGACGCATACATCAAACTGCATCAATTGAAAATACAGAATATCTACAAAAAGTTCTGTATATGGCTGAAAATGGAGCCTTATTTTCATCTCTGGCTATATCTTTAGTTGATGATGATATAGATATAGACGAAGCTACTGAATTTATTCACGAATTAATTGATGTTCAAATACTGATCAGTGAACTGGAACCTTCAGTCACCAATATCGCTCCCTTATCTATGCTTATTTCTCAATTAAATCGACTTGGACAAGTGGCCAACGATTTTATTTTATTATTGGAAAAAATCGATCATAAACTTTCAAAGATCGATCAGTCTCCTATAGGACAAACCAATGATATTTATTACGATATTATCAAAGATATCAAAAAGACCAAAATTGATATTGAATTTAAATATTTATTTCAGACCGATTTATTTCAACCTGCACAACACGCAACAGTGAGTCGCAGATTGATTACTGATATTCAAAAAACGCTTATTTTTTTGAATAAAATAACACCTTCGTCTCCCAAAACTTTTTTGGCTCAATTCAAGGAAAATTTTGTAAAACGTTACGAAGAAAGGGAAATGCCTCTGCTTTATGTATTAGACAATGAAATAGGTATTGGCCATCGTCCTAATGTATCGAGCGATATCAGTCCTTTAGTTGATGATTTGGTGGTACAACAGGTTTACCAGTCCGATAACATATCATTGATGGGTTTTCAAAATCTAATGTTACAAAAATATCAAAAGGCATTTCAGGAAAACAATCATGAAATCATATTGACCGATGATGATGTAAAAAATATTGAACCACAATGGGACGATTTACCATATACCATTTCGGTAATGTGCCAGATATTGAAAGATAATAATACTGGGAAATCAATATTTATCAAATCAGTTGGTGGGCCAAGCGCCGCCAATCTTTTAGGTCGTTTCTGCCATCTGAATGAACAGATCCTTTGCCATACATTAAACATTACTGAAAAAGAAACACAAGCAAATCCAGATGTTATTTTCGCAGAAATCGTTCATCTTCCTGAGTCACGAATGGGAAATATATTGCTCCGACCGGTCCTTCGCCCATATGAAATATCTTATCTTGCCCGATCAGGGGTATCTAAAGAATTTGAAATCAGGCTTTCTGATCTTTATTTATCTGTACGGAATAAACGATTTGTGTTAAGGTCGAAACGATTGAATAAGGAAATCATCCCTCGAATGAGTACTGCTCACAATTACAGTGGGCAAAATTCCATGCCGGTCTATCATTTTCTTTGTGATATGCAGCATCAAGACGGAAGAACCGGACTAAGTTTTTATTGGAATGAAATTTTCCGATATTTTGATTTTTTACCCCGTGTGATTTATGGAAATTGTATTCTTTCCAAAGCATGCTGGACGGTTCAAAAAAAAGAAATCGATCCGTTTATAAAAATAAAAAATGACGATGAACTTTTGGAAAAAATACAAATATGGTTATGTAAACGGAATATTCCCCAAGAAGTTTTTTTGTCTGACGGCGATAATGAATTATATATCAATATGCAAAAAATATTGAGTATTCGCGCTTGGTTATCAGTGGTAAAAAAACGTCCCGCCTTTAAATTGGAAGAAACATTGTTCAATCCGGAAACGGCTGTTATAAAAGGCCCGGATGGCATATTTACCAATGAATTTATCTTTGCTTTCTATAAAGAAATTGAGAAAACAAAATAATTTTATATATGATTACCCGTACATTCATACCTGGTAGCGAATGGCTGTACTTTAAGATATATACTGGGACAAAAACAGCCGATACTATTTTAAAAAAAAATCTGTATCCATGGATGTGCGAATTATTGAAAGAGAAAATTATTGACAAATGGTTTTTTGTCCGTTATATTGATCCTGATTTTCATATCCGATTAAGGCTTCATTTAATAAATAATATAAGCTTCCAATCTGTTTTTAGAAGTTTTTATCAAACAGTAAACAAATTAGTAGACGATGGGCTCATATGGAATATTCAATGTGATACTTATCAGCGAGAATTGGAACGATACGGGACAAATATTATTTCCTTGATTGAAGATTTTTTTTGTATTGATAGTCATACTATTATTCAACTCATTAAATTATTGAATGATGAAAAACATGAACATCATCGATGGATACTGTCTTTAGTGCTTATTGATAGTTTTCTATCGGCTTTTTCATTTAATCTTTTGCAACGAAAAGATGTGTTATTCGTGATGAGTAAAAGTTTCAAGATGGAATTCGGAATTACCAATCACCAGATGAAACAGCAACTAGATCAAAAATTTCGTACCCACCGAAAGCTGATCGAACAAACAATGGAATGGGAAAAATATGCCGACAACGGATTGGAGAATTACTACCATACAATAAAACAACGTCAACAAAAGATTTCTTTCATAGCTCCAACAATAATTTTACTCGAAAAGCAAGGTAAGCTGCAG
Source organism: Bacteroidales bacterium (assembly GCA_031551645.1). Lineage (GTDB taxonomy): Bacteria > Bacteroidota > Bacteroidia > Bacteroidales > UBA4181 > JAIRLS01. The sequence continues at coordinate 7,043 of JAVBNI010000049.1, forward strand.
GTCCCAATACAATCGCTTATAACCAGTATGATCCACATGATCATGAATCGCTGGTTTCGCTCTAAAAACAAATTACACGAATTAGTTATTTATGATTTCATGACAAGGGTATATAATTCTCGAGTAGCGAAAATGAGTTATTAATCCAATAATAGCATAATGGTAAAACATGTCTGATTACAAAAAATATTTATTCAAGGTTCTGTTTAAATTTTAAATTAAAAAATGATTAAAGATTATTTCGCATTCATTCCTCGTAATAATTTTTATAACACGTCATTATAAACATAGTCGTGAGAATCTTATATTGCCTTCCGTAATCCATATTTATTTGATTATTATATATAAATTTATTTTTAACAGGCTCCAAAGAAAAATCAAAATAGATACAGTATTGTTTCATCCAAAATAGAACAACATCATCATAAGCCATAGTCATTCTTAACTTGTAATCCATTTATCTATTAAATAATATGTTTCCCTACAACACCAATACCCCTATTCTTTTTTTGATTTTTAATCGACCCGATACCACTCGACAGGTATTTAGTCAAATACGTAAAGCAAAACCCCAATGGTTGTACATTGCAGCAGATGGTCCCCGTTCTTCCGAAGAAAAACAGGTTTGCGAACAAGTAAGAGAAATCGCCACTACTGTAGATTGGAATTGTAACGTTCAGACTCTTTTTCGTGATGAAAACTTAGGTTGTGGTCGTGCCATTGGCCAGGCTATTACCTGGTTTTTCGAAAATGAACCGGAAGGGATTATCTTGGAAGATGATTGCCTGCCTGCTGACAGTTTTTTCGGATTTTGTTCCGCCATGCTCGAACGATACAGGGACGATAACCGCATTGGTCATATATCGGGAGGCAATTACCAGAAAGGAATTGCCCGCGGCGATGGGAGTTATTATTTTTCAGCTTTGACCAACATATGGGGTTGGGCAGGATGGCGCCGTATATGGAAGGATTACGACGCCAATATTGGTTCATTACCGCTATTCGAAAAATTTGATTATATTAGAAAAATGCCCAGTCATGGACCATTTAAAGATTATTGGATTCATCGATTCCGATTATACTTCAGTGGGAAAAAAAGTTCATGGGATTTTCAATATTCTTACCTAAATTTAATCAACAATCGTTTATCGGTAATTTCTAATGCCAATATGATCAGTAATATTGGTTGTGCTGAAAAAGCAACACATAATATCTATAATCATCCGTTTGCCAATCTACCTTTGGAAGAAAAGTATGATATCGTTCATCCCTCATTTGTGATTGCCGATACTGCAGCCGATCTATATGCCCAATCGTTGGAACTGAATGTTCCTGTGCCATCCCCCTTATATGGCGATGATTACATGTTTTTGAAAGATAGACTGCTCAATATCAATCAAAAGAAAGGTAATTTTATACAAATTCCCAGAATCATCCACCAGATATATGAAGATCCGGCCGGACCGCCCGAACACTTACTGGATTTATCAAAAACATGGAAAGAAAAACACCCGCAATGGGAATATCGTTTCTGGAACAAACAGGCTATCGAAGATTTTTTGCAATCCGTATTTCCTGATCTCATTCCGCATTACCGTTCATTCCCTTTCGATGTACAGCGTTGGGATGCCATTCGGTATCTGATTCTTTATCATTTTGGCGGACTTTATACAGATATGGATTATGAATGCCTCGAACCATTGGATACACTTTTGAGCGGATCATCCTGCTGCATGGGAATGGAACCAGCAGCAAATGCCGTACAATATTATAAAAACATGATTGTAGGAAATGCTTTAATGGCATCTGCTCCAGGCCACCAATACTTTAAACTGATAATAGATGAGATGATTAATAATAAAATTCAAATGCCTCATAAAACATTGCAGGTAATGGAAACCACTGGTCCCTTCATGGTCACCCGGTTGTATAAAGCATATACCCAAAAAGAAGAAATCACGCTTTTACCAGCGGAACTCATTACGCCATTGACACTAGAAGAAGTACAAAAGATGTTTAATGGTCAGGAAACACAGGAAATAGAAGATAAAGTGGAAAAAGCTTTTGCCATCCATTATTTTTTGGGTTCTTGGGTTCCACAAACCAAATAATTTTGTTATAATAAACCGGATCAGGAAATCAAAAAAGAGATAACTGAAAACCTCATAAATAGCTTAATTTTTTTCAACACCTTGTCCTTTAACAGACTTCGATAAGTATAAGACACAGTCAATCCTCCTCCCACTCTAAATGGAGTATATTGAACCAATATTACACCCAAACAGATTATCCACCCAACAAATATTCTATCACCTTGCAACTGAAGTCGTCGAACCATTCTTCGGGATGCCATTGTACCGCCATAATCGGCTTGGTTTTATGGCAAAATGCCTCCACGAGTATATCGTCCGAATATGGGTCGATTTTAGTCAGGGCCAACGGTTCCAATTGAGGCGACAAATGTTGAAGTAAAACACCCTGATGATGATGCGAATTGACATCAAACGGTTGTGTAGCAAATTTTTCAGCAGCCGGCAACGGATTCACGGTATGGGCTGCGACACTGCGCCCTGAGCTTTGCGAATGCCGCCAAAGGTGTTGTTCCATGCCGGATCCGAAATATACGGCCAGCATCTGGAACCCCAAACATATGCCAAATATCGGGACACCGGCATCAATATATTGTGTAAGATGCTTGTCGTAGAAATATTGTTTGTAAACATCCTGATTCCCGGTTTTGAATGTAGGAACGACTCCAAATGACTGAGGCGCAACATCCAGTCCTCCGGGAAGCACCAACAAATCAATGTTCGCAAGTTCTTCGTCAGGAAAAATAATATATGGTTTCCCGAAGCGGGAAATTAATTCCAGATAATTGCTTCCGGCACCGAATACCGAACCATCCTCCGAACGGTAACCGACTATTCCAATCATTTTCTGTTGCTGCATAAATCCTATTTTCCCGAAGGCGTCAGCTGTAAATCATGTTCCTTGATCAGCCTTCTTAAATTGATCAGGGCATAACGCATCCGCCCCAACGCCGTATTAATACTAACGTTAGTATAGTCTGCTATTTCCTTGAAACTTAAATCACCGTAATGACGCAGCAGAATGACTTCCTTTTGTTCGTCGGGTAAATAGTCGATCAGGTTGCGGACATCCACATATATCTGGTGTTGCACGATATCGTCTTCTATTGTATTATCCGAATATTTAGGAGAGTTGAGTACCGGAACGGTAAAACTATCTGTCGAACGGACACTCAATTGTTTTTCCTGACGGAAATAGTCAATGATCAAATTATGAGCAATACGCGTTACCCACGGTAAAAAACGCCCTGACTCGCAATAACGGCCGTCAAGTAACGAAGTTATGGTTTTGATACACGCTTCCTGAAAAATATCCTCTGCCAGATGCCGGTCTTTTACGGTATAATAAATATAAGAAAATAACCGATTTTTGTAGCGTTCTATCAACACTTCAAAACTCTTGCCATCACCTGCAACAAATTGTTCAACCAATGCCTGGTCTGACAATTCTTGTAGTTTCATCATTTAATTTTAATTAAGTTGGTTCAAGAGTAAAAGAATGTGTCGATATATTTTATATATTATGATAGATTAATAAACAGAATGGGACAAAAATACATATTTTCGAATAAACACAAAATTCTATCCTAAATTTTCAGAAATAAATTCACTTGTTAAGTACTCTGCAACATATGTATATTCGACGCTTTCAAATATCCACTTAACACTGATTTCATGTGCTTTGCTCGCCAAAGGCAATTTTCAATTTTCAACTTTCAATTATTATTTGACTGTTACTTCAAAAACGACTATAGGCGATTCGGGCGGAATAATGTATTGGCCAATGTCATTTGCATATTTAACCGTACCATATGCCAATATGTAAGGCATAGTGATGAAAACTTTCCCTCCGGTATTCATTTTCAACAGAACTTTTTCAAAAGCCGCCGGAAATGAAGATGATTCCTTTGTTTCCTGATACAATTTAATATTGCTCTCGCCTTCCTGAAGAATATAGGATGCCGACCACGACAATTTAAGGGATGATGTACTTTCTATCTTCTGACCATCTCCTTCGTCAATGATACTATATAGCAACTTGTATTTTTTACTTTCAGCGGTAGACTCAATGGTATCTATTTCTCCAAACTTTTTGTAATCTTTCATATACCATTTCATCAGTGATTCCTGATATGAAGCAATATCAGGAACCACTTTAAGAAGTTCTATCTGGATCAAACGGGTAATACGATCCCGATTATAATAATATGAAGGCAGGTAGATATCTGCATTTTCACCCTCGCGCATTTGCCCTATTGCTTTGGACAATCCCAACAAAGGAGCTGATAATTGCCACATTTCAGGTCCGTCTTGTATATTTCCGCGATAATCCGGGTTCTTATTATCATATTCTAATATATTATCGTATAGTTGTTGTATTCTAAGATTGATCAATACAAACTCCCCGGCTTTGGGTCTCATCCCTTCCGTATGAGAATTAATTCTCACATATATATGATCAGATATAGTATCCGCTCCGGGAAATTCAATTTCTTGCATGTATGCTGCAAGTTTTTGGTTTTCAGCAGCCAGTTCTTCCTCCAAATTATCCTTATTACACGATGTAAAAACGATAAATAACAGAGTCAAAACACCCCACCAAGATCTATTCATATATGATTTTAAATTTTTCATTAACTTAATTAAGACGTTATAAATCGCTAAACGTTGCGTCTAATTGTTGAAAAAATATTTATTTAACGTTTATTAACTCCACTTCAAACACTACGGGTGTAAATGGAGGAACCACTCCCGAGGATGCACCGTCAACACCAAAAGCCTGCTCTGACGGAATAATTACCAAAGCTTTATCACCTTCGTGCATTTTCCCGATAGCTTTTTCAAGTCCTCCGATTACCTGCCATTGTTGTCCGTATACAAACTGGAATGGTTCATTGCGTTGACGGGTCGAGTCGAAAAGACGACCGTTCAGGAAATGTCCCTCATAATGTATGGTAAGAGTATCGCCTTGCTTAACCAACGGACCGGAACCTGTTTGTTGAACAATATAGTATATGCCGTCTTCCGTGGGAGGAACATCAATTTTTTCATCCCGGATGTATTGTTTCAGAAGCACCTTTTCATATTCGCCCAAATCTTCGACCCAATGCAAAAAGACTTCCTTTTCACGATTGTATTCGTCCTGTGTTTGCACCTGAAGCAAGCTAATAGCCACTTTCATTTTACCGTCGGCAGAGAAGTAATCGGGAACTACTGTTTCCAACGTTTTTTCGAAAAAATCAAGCGCAGAAATAATAAATTCCGCCGAATCCTGCTCGCAAATCAAGGTAAAACACCTGTCGATTGAAGCAGGAAAGCCGGGATCGGTAACTTTAAACTTGCGCGCTCCCGAGAAAAAAACAGAATCGCCCATCGTAAGGTAAGCAATCTGCACCGTCACGTAATCGCCATAATGACAAGGTTTGTCCTGTTCGCCAATCCGCAAGAGCTTATAATAAACGCCATCCTTGGTTTTGGTGTACCCCGGATAAGGATCTTTACACGACATAGCCATGATGGACACAATTACTGCAAGCAAAAAGCAAATCTTTTTCATAACGTCAATTAAAGAGAAACATGCTTATCCGAAAGTAATTGCTGAACCCGTTCCAAATCTTCGGGTGTATCAATGGCAATGGTTTCATGATCGGTTTGTATAACTTTGATATAGAAGTCATTTTCGAGCCACCGGTTTTGTTCCAGCGCTTCGGCAAGTTCCAACTTCGATTGAGGCAGTTGTGTCAATATTTTGAGCATATCGGCACGATAGGCATACAACCCGAGGTGCCAATAAAAAGTATGTCTTTCGAGCCATTTTTCCTGTTCATAACCACGTATATATGGAATTGGCGAACGGCTAAAATATATGGCGCGCCCTTCTGTTGTCATCACGGCTTTAACACAATTCGGATTGAACAGGTCTGAGGAATTAATAAAAGCTCTTACCACTGTGGCTATCTGCGTTGAAGCATTTTCAAAACAATTAGCCAACTGGCCAAGTAATACCGGATCAACAAATGGCTCATCCCCCTGAATATTAACTACTACATCGGCTTGTTTTCCAAACTGTTTCTGCATCAAGTCCAGAGCCTCTGCACAACGATCGGTACCACTATTATGCAACGGCGAAGTCATTACTACTTCACCTCCAAAACGCCGGACTTCATCCGCAATACGTTCATCGTCGGTTGCAACCGCAACCGTGTCAAAGGCTTGTTTTGCACGGCGGTATACCCATTCGATCATGCTTCTGTCCTGTATCTTGACTAAGGGTTTTCCCGGAAAACGGGTTGACGCATAACGCGCCGGAATGATTCCAAAAACTTTCATGTATATGGTTTATTATCTGCAAATATATGAAAACAAACATTATCTATCATGATCAATTGTCTGCTGTTCATAATCAATTAAGTTAAATTGCTGAAAATAAGAATTATTAAAATTTAAAAAAATCAACCCTTATTAAACGAATTTGATTAAAAGCATATTCTACGGTTATGTTATACCTCTCGCTGACAAGTTTTGTGCAAAACCGGATTGCTTCATCGCTCGTACCTTGCGATTACCAATGACAGATTTGCGTAAATCGCTGATTTTAAGACAACCTGTCATTGGTAGGCTTTAGCCGAAGCAACTTAGCGTAAGCGATTTCACCGCAGGTAATCCCAAACGAATACGCAAAACTTGGCGGCGTGAAGTATAACGCTAACCAAAATAAGAAGATACATATGAAAAATATGGAATGATCGATAAGATCCCGGTGTCATCAATAATTTGAATTATCGTCGTTGGGTAATTCGTCCGTTTGTTGTTGAGTTTTTAAGTATAGTTTCACTCCTTCATCATCCTCAAAAAAGGATTCATCTTCATTTGTATGGTTGTGCATATTCCACCATTCATAATTGCCTTTATATCCTGAAATAATCGACCTGTTTTTTAAAGGAGGAAAGACCATAGCATACCGTTTACCGGTCGATATGGTCTCACCGTCCCAGTGATTGACTTTTATATTTTCATTTTTTTCCATCATACTATTTGTCACAAATTGGCTACTACTCAAATAGAGTCAATAATTTGTGTTTCTTCCTTGACCACTTCCCTGACAAGAATGCCGGGTTCGTCGATAAGCCATTTGCCGTTTACTTTTTTGAAGTGCAATACCGTCACTTCACCCACTAATGCCGGGATGGCTACGGCTACGGTTGCATAGGCTTCATCACCCGACACCTCTACGTCACTTACTTTTGATTGTGCCTTTTCCAGCTCTGCTTTCCACTCAGGTGTAAGCACATCATCAAGGAATCGGGCCGTAGCGCCCCACTTTTCCGATGTTGCAGGCGTTACCAGAGTATTTGCGGTTGCTAAATCACCGGCAAGCAATGCTATCATAAATTTTTCGCCGGTTTCTTTCACTAAGGTTTTATCGCTTTTGGCACATGAGCCCAAAATAAATATCATGACAATGATTATAGGGTATAACAAAACGTTTTTCATATTCTAAATTTAAATGATTATTAATATAATACTACACTATAAAATAAAAACAAAGCAATATTTATTTTTGTTTTGAAAGAAACAATAATTGAATAAACCATTGGAAATTTTTAGATTAAATTTTACTTTACTTGGTTTAAAATGATGGTTTTTCCAGTGTTTGAAGTTGAACCAATTCTATTTCAATAGCTATCAACTGGATGTTTTTAAATAAATTTACATCCATGTTTGTGAGAGTGCTTCACATGATTTCAATGGTAAATTTTGGAGTCTTTGAGGTACCCGGATATCGATTGTCAATGATCTATTTTATCTTTGCATCCGATGGCCGCTTATTTGGAACAGGATATAAAATTTTTGGCAGGCGTAGGACCCAAACGTGCCGAGCTGCTTGGTAAGGAAATCGATATTCATACATTTAACGATTTGCTGTACTATTTCCCGTATAAGCACATCGATCGTACAAAATTTTATACCATTAAGGAAATACAACCTGCCGATACATATATCCAGGTGAGGGGACGCATTATGTCCATACATAAGGAAGGATCGATACCTAAAGAACGACTGGTGGTATATTTGTCCGACCATACAGGAACTGTTCCCTTACTATTCTTTAAGGGATTAAAATATTTATCGCAGAGTTTCAAAATAGGTGGTGATTATGTGATATTTGGAAAGCCTTCGGACTTCAATGGCCAAATTAATTTTGTACATCCGGAGGTAGAACCTGCCGACAAGCGAGAGGAAAGCATCTCGGCCATGTTACAGGCACATTATAATACTACCGAACGCCTTAAAAACAGTTATATCACATCGCGGGTTATTGGCCGGCTTATGGTAAGCCTTTGGCAGGGAATGAAAAGCGAGATTGCCGAAACATTGCCGGAAGAAATTGTCCGGCAATACCGGTTGTTGCCTTTACACGATGCCTTGTTCAATATTCATTTTCCACAGAGTGCGATCCTGTTGCAGAAAGCACAATACCGGCTCAAATTTGAAGAGCTGTTCTGGATACAGTTACGCATGCTGTATCTCCGCGAAGAACGCAATACCTTTGTCCGCGGCTTCGAATTCAAGCAAGTGGGCGAACATTTCAACCGTTTTTACACGGAATTCTTACCGTTTGAATTGACAGACGCACAAAAACGGGTGATACGTGAAATACGCAGGGATATGGGCGGTGTGCGCCAGATGAATCGTTTGTTGCAAGGTGATGTTGGTAGCGGGAAAACGCTGGTGGCACTTATGGTCATGCTCATTGCTCTCGACAACGGTTTCCAGACGTGCATGATGGCGCCTACCGAAATATTGGCTGTACAACATTACTACAGTATTTCGCGTATGCTGGACGGAATGGGATTGAATGTTGCCCTGTTGACCGGTTCTACCAAAAAAAAGGACAGAACTGTTATTCATGAAGGTCTGGAAAATGGGAGTATCAACATATTGATCGGAACCCATGCTTTGATTGAGGATGTGGTACAGTTTTCGAACCTTGGGTTGGTCGTGATTGACGAGCAGCACCGTTTCGGCGTGGCGCAGCGTGCCCGCTTGTGGAAAAAGAATACCGACGCTCCGCATGTTCTGGTCATGACTGCAACGCCTATCCCGCGTACCCTGGCTATGACCGTGTATGGCGATCTGGAAGTGTCGGTGATCGATCAGCTTCCGCCAGGACGTAAACCGGTAAAAACGCTGCATTTTTACGACAACCACCGCAAGGAGGTGTTTGAATTCATGCGACGACAGATTACCAAGGGGCGACAGGTATATGTGGTATATCCATTGATCAGCGAATCGGAGAAAATGGACTATAAAAATCTTGAAGCCGGTTTTGAACAGATACGTGCTGTTTTTCCCGAGAAGGAAGGTTATGCGGTGATTATGATGCATGGTAAGATGTCTGCTGCCGACAAGGATTTGGCGATGCGGTTGTTTAAGGAGGGCAAAGCACATATCATGGTGGCTACCACGGTAATCGAGGTGGGAGTGGATGTTCCCAATGCTTCGGTAATGGTTATTGAAAGCGCCGAACGGTTTGGTTTATCCCAACTACACCAACTACGTGGACGAGTGGGACGCGGAGCCGATCAGTCGTTTTGTATCCTGATGAGTTCCTATAAGTTAAGTGACGACGGACGTAAGCGACTGAAAACAATGACTGCCACTACCGATGGTTTTGCCATTGCCGAGGCTGATCTGAAATTGCGTGGACCGGGCGATATTGATGGTACCCAACAAAGCGGTATTCCGTTCAATTTCCGGATCGCCAGCTTAGCTACAGACGGACAATTGTTGCAATTGGCTCGTAATATTGCATCGGATATTCTTTCTGCTGATCCCGGATTGAATCAGCCACAAAACACTCAGTTGAAAGAGCAGATACAAAAACAAATTAGTAACGAAATTAATTGGGGAAAAATAAGTTGAGTAATTGAAGGTTGAAAAGTTGAAGGTTGAAAGTTAAAATGGGGTAAGATGCAGATAATCATAAATAAACCACAATATTAAAACATCAATTTCGCATATAAGTACTTGTTGATAAATAATTGATATCTCTATTTTGATTCATAATGTTGATTTAATGACTCTTGAGTTCTTTTTTAATTGATTTCGCCGAACTAAAATTCTTAATTCTCCATTCTCCATTCTCAATTACTTACTATTATCTATATCTTTGCAACGTATCATGTTTCATAACAAAAGACTCCGATAATTCGGATATCATATTCGAATTATTCGCAAGAAGTGTTTTTTGTACATCAGAGACATCATAAATCCAATCGTACTTTAAATATTTTTAAAATGTCATCATACATCAAAACTTGGTGGGTACTATGTACCATATTTTTTGTTCTGCCATCGACTTATGCGCAGAATTTTGATTTGCAAGCGCCTATACCCGTTGATACAGCTATAAAAATCGGTCGGTTTGATAACGGGCTGACCTATTATGCCCGTTATAATGCTAAACCTGAAAAGCGGATAGAGCTCCGTTTGGCTGTGAAAGCCGGATCTATATGCGAAACAGACAAACAGAAGGGTCTGGCTCATTTTGTAGAACACATGTGCTTTAACGGAACCAAAAACTTCAAGGAAAATGAATTAGTCAATGCGCTTGAGGAAATGGGCGTCAAATTTGGCGCGGATGTGAACGCATATACCAGTTTCGATGAAACTGTATATATGTTGCAGGTGCCGTCCGACCGTTCCGATCTGGTCGAAAAAGCATTCCAGATACTGGAAGACTGGGCGCACCAGGTTACGTTTGCCGACAAGGACATTGACGACGAACGCGGCGTGATTGTCGAAGAATGGCGTTTGGGGCTGGGAGCGGAAGACCGCATGTTGAAGAAATACTTGCCCGTTATGTTGAAAGATTCACGTTACGCCGAACGTTTGCCCATTGGAGACATGAACATCGTAAAAAAAACTCCATACAACGAATTACGTAAGTTTTACAAGGACTGGTACCGTCCCAACCTGATGGCCGTGGCTGTTGTGGGAGATATGTCCATAAAAGACATCGAGGGAAAAATAAAGCAACATTTTTCCGGTCTCACCAATCCTGCCAATGCGCCGGAAAGGGTCGAATACGATATTCCGGGCAACACCGAACCTTTGGTAGCTGTTGTTACCGACAAGGAAGCCACCAACAACATTGTGCAGATCTATATCAAACATCCGAGGAAAATCGAAACAACGGTAAAGGATTACCGCGAGATGTTGATTTATGGATTATACAATGGGATGATCAATAAACGTTTCAGCGAATTGAGACAAAGCCCGGATGCTCCTTTCCTGTATGCCGGTTCGGACTATTCCCAGTTTATCGGACCGTTAGATTCGTATGAATTATACGCTGTAGCGAAAGAGGGTGAAATCAACCAATCGCTTGAAGCAGTATTGATTGAAAATGAACGGGTGAAAAAATTCGGGTTTACCCAATCCGAATTCGACAGGGAAAAACAATCGGTACTGACCCGTTACGACCAGATGGCCAAAGAAGCCGATAAAAGTAATTCAAGTAATCTGGCAGATGAGTATGTTCGTAATTTTATTGAAAAAGAACCTATTCCTGGTATTATCAACGAGAATGCTTATGCCCAGCATTTTATCCCAGGCATCACATTGGACGAAGTCAATCAATTAGCCGTAAAATGGCTGACAGACAGTAATGTGTGTGTCATTATTATGGCGCCTGAAAAAGCGCTGGTGCCATCCCGGGATGAAGTTGTACAACTGTTGCAGACATCCAAACAGGCTAATGTTACTGCCTATGTCGATCAGGTGGTTGATGAGCCATTGTTGCCCCGGCAGCCCGAAGGTAGCCGGGTGTTCCGCCGTCGCGATAATCCCGATCACAAATATACGGAGTTGATATTCATGAACGGGGTACAAGCCATTCTCAAACCTACCGATTTCAAAAACGACCAGATATTATTTTCCGGGTTCAGTCCGGGCGGCACATCCCTGTATTTAGATGAAGACTACATGTCGGCCATCATGGCGCCACGTATTGTTACCATGAGCGGATTAGGCGACTTTGACCAGATTGCGTTGAGTAAAAAACTGGCCGGTAATACGGCAAGAATATCACCTTATATTTCAGAGTTATATGAAGGAGTGAATGGTTCGGTTGCCCCGAAGGACTTAGAGACTTTGTTGCAGCTTAATTACATGTATTTTACCGATGTCCGTCGTGACGAAAATGCTTTCAACACCATGATATCGCAGCTCACCAACCAGGTGAAAAACATGAAAAGCAATCCGTTGTATGCATACATGGATACGCTCTATAAGGTAGTGACAAGTGATGACCCGCGTACGGTGACTATTCCTACCGAAGCGCAGATCAACCAAATCAGGCTGGATAATGCCTTGTACATATTCAATGACCGTTTTGCCGATGCCAGTGACTTCAAATTTGTGATGGTTGGCAATTTTAACGTCGACTCGGTTACTCATCTGCTTGAAAAGTACTTGGGCGGACTTCCGTCGAAAAAGCGTGCTGAGACATGGCGCAACGTTACTCCTGTTTTCCCGGCAGGTGTTACCCAATTGGATTACGCTCATAATTCGGAAGAACAAAGCCGTGTAAATATCTTTATGAAAGGAAATTTCAAATGGGATTACAAGGAACGTTTACAGTTCGCCATGTTGATCGATATCATGAACATTAAGCTGCGGGAGTCGATGAGAGAGGAACAAGGCGGCGTTTACGGAGTAAATCTGTCGGGTAACGCCAGTATATATCCCAAACCACGCTATTCGCTAGAGTTCGTTTGGGGATGTTCGCCGGATAATGTGGATAAATTAGTCACCACTGTCTTTGATGAAGCGAAAAAACTCAAAGCCAACGGCCCGACTGAAATAGACTTGAATAAGGTGAAAGAGACTATGATACGCGAACGAGAAACCGATTTAAAGGAAAATTCATATTGGTTGAGTCTGTTGCAAAATGTCTACCGGCAAGGTGATAAAATGTTGACATTCGAAGAGTTCACGAAGCTTGTCAATTCGGTAAAAGTAAGAGATATCAGGAATATAGCGCGTAAGTATCTCAACGAACAGAACTATGTAATAGGTGAGTTGATGCCGGCGTCAAAAGAATAAGCGCCGGGGCGTTTGCCATACTCTGCAAGTTAAGCAATTGACAATTGACAGTTGATAATGAGGCGACAGCCGGAGCAACTTATCACCGTAGGTAATCCCAAATTTGAATGCACAAAACTTGGTAATTCTCAATTTTCAACTGTCAATTGTCAATTATTTTATAGGGTTTATTCGTTTCCAAAGAGATTCTATCCCGACAATATACATTTGGTGAAAATCTTTTTGCGGATAAATTTTTCCACAGATATCCGGATCAATGAATTTGTCTGCTTTTAACTGTTCAGCATATAACTTGCGACATTCGAAAATATAACGTGCTTCTGCAAAAGCCATGCTTCCCAATGATGTTTCCATTGGGGTAAGGCCGCTTTCCCTGATTTTGTCCGTGTCGCGCCCCGACTTTATACCACAGATATTCAGAGCATGACGGAATTGTTCATCGAAAAATGAAAGCGTCATAATAGGTTCTTTTTCGGTAAACTGAAAAGTATATCGTTGCGGACGAATAAAAATAAAGGCGACAGGGCGATTCCATATTACGCCCATTCCACCCCAATTTGCCGTCATCGTGTTGAAATGATCCTTGCTGCCTGCCGTTACCAGCATCCATTGCTTATTGATCAGGTCGAATACATTGGCTTCCTCCTGGTATAAATCTACTTTTACAAATTCGTCCATATCATTGTGTTTTATTATTATATAACAGAATATTATGGACAAAGATAACTGAAAACGGATAATCTTTAGCGTTCTCATCAAGTAAACACTCCTGCCCGAAAGAACTCGTTCAGGCGGGCTCATGAGCGGTAGTGAATCGAACTTGCCAAAGTTAATCATTGTCGGTTATCGATATTCAATTATGAAAAAGGTTCGTGCAACCAGCTTCGCCGGACCGGAGTTGTTTTCCGGGTCTCGTCGATTTGCAGGAAGTAAGAAACGGCGAAACCTGACTCTCGCAAGATTACTGCAAGTAAAAAACGAAGGTTTGCGCGATCTTGCAAACTTACATGAAACAAGAAACAATGATTCCCGGCTCATGCAAGTCTGCAAGAAGCAAAAAACACCGGATTTTTCTTTCTCGTAGATTTGCGTGAGGGAAAAAACACTAATTCCCGGATTTCTGTAAATCTGTAACCGGTCGGAGACAAAAACAATTCCGGGTAATCGAACAAAGGGAGTCTTTTTGAAAAATAAATATCCAAACCTCTTACCGAAGTGTTATTGTTTTGACTTTTAACATTATAATAAAGCTTCTATGGAAAAGATAAATTATTCCTTAAAAATCCGGTTTAGTCAGTATTTTTGCGCCCGCAATTAAACCTTATATGATTCGATGATGACCGAACAAGAAATACATATCGATAAAATACGCAATGAGATGCGTGCTGTTGGCGCGGATGCCTGCCTGATTACTTCCAATGTTAACATGTATTATGCAACCGGGCAGGTGGTGATGGGTTATTTATACATTCCATTGGAACAGCCCCCCATTCTTTTCGTACGACGTCCGACAGGTTTATCGGGTGAACATGTAGTTTATATTTATAAGCCGGAGCAAATAACAGAGATATTAGCTGAACGCGGCGTTCCAATGTCGGAATGCATGATGCTCGAAGGTGATTCCCTGTCGCATGGCGAATGGATCCGTTACGAGGCAGTTTTTAGTTCTGCCAGGCTGATCAATGGTACTCCTGCCATTCGCAAAGCACGCAGTGTAAAGACAGATTTCGAATTGGAATTGATCCGTCAATCGGGGAAAAAACATGCCGAAGTATATCGCAAGATCCCTGAATTGTATCGCTCCGGAATGACCGATTTGGAGTTATCTATCGAAATAGAACGTGAATTGCGCCGTGCCGGTAGCTTGGGTATTTTCAGGATATTCGGGCAAAGTATGGAAATTTTTATGGGAAGTATTCTGGCAGGTGATAATGCCTGTGAACCTTCACCTTACGATTTTGGATTGGGTGGGCATGGTCTTCATCCTTCCCTACCCGTTGGTGCAGACAATAGTGTGTTACATAAAGGTACATCTGTTATGGTGGATATGGGAGGCAATTTCACCGGTTATATGACCGACATGACCCGCACCTATTCCAGAGGTCGGCTGGATGAGAAGGCATACCGGGCACACCAGGTTGCGCTTGAGATACAGAATGAGATTGCCCGGATGTTAAAACCGGGGATTGTATGTGAAGATATTTACAACAGGTCGGTCGAAATAGCAAGAAGCAAGGGATTGAGCGATTGTTTTATGGGAGTCAGCCAACAGGCAAAATTTGTGGGTCATGGCGTCGGTCTTGAAATCAATGAACAACCGGTACTGGGTGTTCGTTCGCGTGTGGAATTGGAGGCGGGAATGGTGTTGGCCGTAGAACCCAAATTTACCATCAAAGGAGTAGGGGCTGTCGGCATCGAAAATACTTTTTTAGTGACCGAAACAGGAGGTGAAAGACTTACTGTATTGGAAGAAGAAATTATCGATTTAGAAAGATAGGGTAGGAGTGAATTAATTTTTAACTTTCAATTCTCAATTCTCAATTCTCAATTACGTAGGTATGCTTATCTCGGAAAAAATAGACATAATTATTTATGGTCTAAATGGAGTAACGAGTGTTTTCAGTACATCGGCAAAAAAATAATAGTACAATTGTTAAAGAAAAATACATAAATTTGTATTTTGTTCAAAAATGAGGGAAATACCCTTAAATTATATATTAATTATCTAAAAAACAGTAAAGTATGAATCCGTTATTTTGGTTTGTTCCGGCTGCATCATTGTTAGCCTTGGGTTTCGCTTATTACTTTTTCAAAAGTATCATGAAAGAAAGCGAAGGTACCGACACGATGAAAGAAATTGCATCCCATGTCCGCAAGGGAGCGATGGCTTATTTGAAACAACAATACAAAGTGGTATTGATTGTATTTGTGATTTTGGCCATATTTTTTGCCATTTTGGCTTATGGGTTTCACATTCAAAACGGTTGGGTTCCTTTTGCTTTCCTTACCGGCGGTTTTTTCTCCGGTTTGGCGGGATTCATTGGCATGAAGACAGCTACGTATGCTTCGGCTCGTACCGCTAATGCTGCTCGTCATTCTCTTAATAGTGGTTTAAAAGTTGCATTCCGTGCAGGCGCCGTAATGGGCTTGACAGTGGTAGGTCTGGGCTTACTGGATATTTCCGCATGGTACCTGATATTGGATCATTTTGTGGAAGCCGCTACAGCTTCGCAGAAATTGGTGATCATCACTACCACGATGTTGACCTTCGGTATGGGCGCTTCTACACAGGCATTGTTTGCACGTGTGGGCGGTGGTATTTACACTAAGGCTGCCGACGTAGGCGCCGACCTGGTAGGAAAAGTGGAAGCCGGTATTCCCGAGGATGATCCGCGTAATCCTGCAACGATTGCCGACAACGTGGGCGACAACGTGGGCGACGTGGCCGGTATGGGCGCCGACCTGTACGAAAGCTATTGCGGTTCCGTGTTAGCAACGGCAGCATTGGGCGCTTCGGCATTTTTCACCAATACCGACATGCAATTGAAAGCGGTATTTGCACCGATGTTGATTGCAGCCGTGGGTATTGTTCTTTCCATTTTCGGTATCTTCCTGGTTCGCACCAAGGAAGGCGCTAATATGAAGCAACTGCTCGGCGCTTTGGGCAGGGGCGTAAATTCAAGTTCGCTTTTGATTGCTATAGCCACTTTCGGCATTTTGTATCTTTTGCAAATCACCAATTGGGTTGGGATTTCATTCTCAGTAATATCGGGGTTGGTTGCCGGTATCATTATCGGGCAATCAACAGAATATTATACCTCGCATTCGTATAAACCGACACGGAGAGTTTCAGAAGCGGGACAAACAGGACCGGCAACCGTTATTATTTCCGGTCTTGGCTTGGGTATGATGTCCACGGCTATTCCCGTAATCACTATTTGTATCGCTATTATCATGGCTTTCCTTTGTGCTATTAATTTTGATGTAGCGCACATGATGTCCGCCCAAAATCTTAGCCTCGGTTTGTATGGTATTGGTATCGCTGCTGTCGGTATGCTTTCTACATTGGGCATTACCCTGGCAACCGACGCTTATGGTCCCATTGCCGATAATGCCGGTGGAAACGCCGAAATGAGCAAGCTGGAACCGGAAGTCCGTAAACGCACCGATGCCCTGGATGCGTTGGGAAATACTACAGCTGCCACCGGGAAAGGCTTTGCTATTGGTTCTGCTGCTTTGACTGCATTGGCATTGCTGGCATCATACATTGAAGAAATTAAAATAGGTTTACAACATATCGGCCAGGAATTTTTGATATTTGCCGATGGTTCAAAAGTTGAAACAGCTACAGCATCTATTGTCGATATGATGAATTATTACCAGATCAACCTAATGAATCCCAACGTATTGGTAGGTGTTTTCATTGGTTCGATGATGGCCTTCCTGTTCTGCGGTTTGACGATGAATGCTGTGGGACGCGCCGCACAAAGCATGGTGGAAGAAGTACGCCGCCAGTTCCGCGAAATAAAAGGTATCCTTACAGGTGAAGCTACTCCCGATTATGCACGTTGCGTTGAAATTTCGACCAAGGGAGCGCAGAGGGAAATGTTACTTCCTTCGATCCTTGCCATTCTGGTGCCGATCATTACCGGACTTATTTTCGGTGTATCCGGTGTGATGGGATTGCTGGTTGGCGGCTTGGGTGCAGGGTTTGTGTTGGCAGTCTTTATGGCCAATGCAGGCGGCGCTTGGGATAATGCTAAAAAGTATGTGGAAGAAGGTAATCTCGGAGGTAAAGGTTCGGATGTACACAAAGCAACCGTTGTAGGCGACACTGTGGGTGACCCTTTCAAGGATACTTCGGGACCGAGTTTGAATATATTAATCAAATTAATGAGTATGGTTTCCATCGTGACAGCCGGTTTAACCGTTGTATGGACACTATTGGAATAAAATTTGTTATGAGTTGAGTTTAAGATCAAGAGTTATGAATTATGTCACCATAATTCATAACTCTTAATTCTTAATTCTTAATTCTTCATTCTTAATTCATATTATGATGGGTAATTTTGCCAAATGGATAGGCGGTGGACTCGGATGGACTTTTGGAGGTCCGTTGGGTGGTGTATTGGGGTTTATTGCCGGTTCCATTCTGGATAGCCTTGAAATCAATATCTTCCGGAAAACCGATGGGAGAACTACCATGGGCGACTTTGCTGTCAGCCTCTTGGTGCTGATCGCTGCCATCATGAAGGCCGACGGAAAAGTACTGAAATCGGAACTGGATTATGTCAAGCATTTCCTGGTTCAGAATTTTGGTCAGAAAGAATCGTTGGAAGCCCTCAGTTTATTGAAGGAATTATTGAAGCAGGATATTCCCGTGCAGGAAGTTTGTGGACAAATACGTCGTAATCTCGATTATTCCTCACGTCTGCAACTGATCCATTTTCTGTTCAACCTGGCAAATATCGACGGGCCGGTTACGGCAACCGAACAAAGGTTGCTCGATCTTATCGCTGAAAACCTCGGCGTAAATGTGACCGATAAACGGTCTATCGGTTCGATGTTCTCGCAGAATAGCATTGATGCTGCATATGATGTTTTGGAAATAGACCGCAATGCCAGTGTCTCCGACGTCAAAAAAGCATATCGTGCAATGGCTGTGAAATACCATCCCGACAAGGTGGCCTATCTTGGTGAAGAAATGAAACAGGCCGCCAATGAAAAATTTCAGAAACTCAATCAGGCTTACGAACTGATCAAAAAAGAACGGGATTTCGTATAGAAATCTATCCCTTTCATGAAATCACCATTATTCGGAAAAACCTTACAGGAACTTTCGGAAATAACCAAAGAGTTATCGCTTCCTGCTTTTTCAGCTAAACAGATAGCTGATTGGTTATATAAAAAAAATGTATCGTCCATTGACGGGATGACCAACCTTTCGGCCAAAGCGCGAGCATTGTTGGATGAGAAATATTGTATCGGGTTGAGTGATCCTTTGGATGTCCGGATATCTAAGGATGGTACGAAAAAATATCTTTTCCCGGCTGTAGATGGTAAAACTGTCGAAGCCGCATATATTCCCGAACGCGAACGGGCTACTTTATGCCTGTCTTCCCAGGTGGGATGCCGTATGGGATGTACTTTCTGCATGACTGCCCGCCAGGGAATACATGGCAACCTGACAGCAACTGATATCCTGAATCAATTCCGGAGTTTACCCGAACACAATACCCTTACCAACATTGTTTTCATGGGAATGGGTGAACCTTTCGACAACCTGGATGAAGTGATGAAAAGCCTGGAGATATTGACGGCCGATTACGGTTATGCCTGGGCTCCCAAACGTATCACTGTGTCAACGATTGGTATCGTACCTGCTGTCCGTTATTTTATGGACAATAGTCGTTGTCATTTGGCCGTGAGTCTTCATCATCCTGATACCACAGAGCGGCGACGGTTGATGCCTGTCGAAAATAAATATCCTGTCAGGCAAGTAATTGATTTGCTAAAAACATACGACCTGAACAGACAACGGCGCATATCATTCGAATACGTTATGTTATCGGGTGTGAACGATTCGGTACAGCATGCCAAAGATCTGGTACGGCTACTTTCGGGTTTACGTTGCCGGGTCAACCTGATACCTTTCCATGCCATACCCGATAGCCCGTTTATTCCCTCTGGCGCTCACGCCATTCAGCAGTTTGCCGATATATTGAATCAAAAAGGAATTGTTACAACCATCAGGCATTCGCGAGGAATGGATATTGACGCCGCTTGTGGAATGCTGTCTACTGCAAGAAATATTTAAAAAATTGATAATTAACATATAACTTTGTCGCGCAAAAACATATAGGAATGAAGACAAAGTAATTTACACATTTGACAGGATTAACAGGATTTACAAGATATAAACAATCTTGTAAATCCTGTTAATCTTGTCTGAAAAAGATGAGGATGTTATTTTGTCATTGTTACATAGATAGGATTTTCATAAATATCTGTGGATGGAATATGGAAAATTTATCATTTTTTACTTATTGTTGTTTATAATTTTATTTAGATGAAAATACACCATGTTGTTATCGGCCTGATGTTGGGTATTAGTTTAGGGGCTTGTCAACCAAAAGATATCCAAACCGGTGATTTCCTTTTTCAGGATGTTGATTGTACATTATGTGAAGCCATTGAAAATGTTACATATGGGTACGACGGTTATAATTTTTCGCATGTCGGAATGGTTGTTAAGGAAAATGGCGGTACGTTTGTTTTGGAAGCTATTTCTGACGGAGTGGTGAAAACACCTTTGAAAGAATTCATGAACAGAAGCAAGGATACTGACGGTAACCCGAAAGTTTTGCAAATGAGACTGAAACCCGAATATCAAAAAATTATTCCCGATGTTATAGAATCGCTGGAGAGCCATTTGGGTAGTCCGTATGATTCGCATTTTCTTCCGGGCAACGATGCCTATTATTGTTCCGAGTTGTTGTACGATGCCGTGTGTTCCGTGATGCCGGAAAGATGTATTTTCCAGATGCTGCCTATGACCTACATTGACCCGCAAACCGGGAAAACCAATACGGCATGGCTTGATTATTTCCGGAACATGAACGTTGCCGTTCCCGAAGGTATCGATGGCATCAATCCCGGGATGATGTCGCGGTCAGAGGTATTGCTTCCGGTAAAAGAGTTCGGAAAAATTTCACAGAAAATTCAAAAAATCAATTATATGGTAGATAAATTTGCAGATATACAAGTTCTTCGTTATGAGCTGGGCAAGTTCGACGATCTGACACTCCAACAGAAAACTTTATTGTATTACTTGTCTCAGGCAGCCATCGAAGGACGCGACATTTTGTTCGACCAAAACTGCCGTTATAATCTGGTTATCCGCCGGACACTCGAAGCGGTCTACGAATATTACCGCGGCGACCGTACTACAGGTGACTGGAACAACTTCGTGGTATATCTCAAGCGCGTGTGGTTTTCCAACGGTATTCACCATCATTACGGGGAAGAAAAGTTTCTTCCTGATTTTCCGCAGGAATTTTTTACCGAAGCCGTCAAGAGTATTGATGCAACGAAACTTCCATTGAAAGCCGGGCAAACTGTAGGACAGTTGTTAGAAGAATTGATCCCCGTAATGTTCGATCCGACTATTCTGTCAAAAAAGGTAAATCAGGCGCATGGTGAAGATTTGCTACTGACATCGGCCAACAATTATTATTTGGGAGTGACACAGCCCGAGGCTGAATCATTTTACGACAAAATGAAAAATCCTGCCGACGAACAACCTGTTTCGTATGGGTTAAATAGCCGTCTGGTAAAAGAGAACGGTAAACTTGTGGAACAGGTTTGGAAAGTGGGAGGGATGTATTCGCCGGCCATTGAAAAGATCGTTTATTGGCTGGAAAAAGCAGCGTCGGTGGCCGAAAACGACCAGCAGAAAGCAGTGATCGAAAAGCTGATTAGTTACTATCGTTCAGGTAATCTGAAAGAGTATGACGAATATTCGATCCTGTGGGTGGAGGACCTGGATTCACGAATTGACTTTGTCAACGGTTTTACCGAAACATATGGCGATCCGCTCGGATTGAAAGCCAGTTGGGAATCTATTGTGAATTTCAAGAATATCGAAGCGAGCAAACGAACCGAAATCATCAGCAGCAATGCACAATGGTTCGAGGATCATTCGCCTGTTGACAAGCGTTTCAAAAAAGAACAGGTGAAAGGCGTTACAGCAAAAGTTATCACGGCAGCCATGTTGGGAGGCGATTGTTACCCGGCAACACCCATTGGCGTTAACCTGCCCAATTCGAACTGGATACGTAAAGAGCATGGATCCAAATCGGTAACGATCGAGAACATCACCGAGGCATACGATAAATCGTCTCAGGGAAGCGGTTTTGGCGAAGAATTTTACTGGAGTGATGCCGAACGTGAATTGATTCGCAAATACGGTTTTCTGACCGACAACCTGCATACCGACCTGCACGAATGTCTTGGCCACGGATCAGGCAAAATGCTACCGGGCGTGAGCGATGACGCTTTAAAAGCTTATGGCGCTACCATAGAAGAAACACGTGCCGATTTGTTTGGCTTGTATTATATGGGCGATCCGAAATTAGTAGAATTAGGATTGGTACCCGACGCGGAAGCTTTTAAAGCCGAATATTATAAATATATGTGCAATGGTTTATTGACACAACTCACACGGATCGAGCCGGATAAGCAAATCGAAGAATCGCACATGCGTAACCGGGCATTGATTGCCCGTTGGGTATTTGAGAAGGGACAAACGGACAAAATAGTGGAAATGCGCCAGCGTGACGGTAAAACCTACGTGGTAGTGAATGACTATGCTAAGCTTCGCGATCTGTTCGGAAAGCTGTTGGCCGAAATACAACGCATCAAATCCGAAGGCGATTTTAATGCAGCAAAATCGTTGGTTGAAAAATATGCAGTCAAGGTCGAGTCCCGAATGCATGCTGAGATATTGGAACGTTACAAAAAGCTGGACATAGCGCCTTACAAGGGTTTTGTAAATGCCGCTTATTTACCGGTTTTCGACGCTCAGGGTAATATTATCGATGTGAAGCTTGACTATACCGAAGGATATACCCAGCAGATGATGCGTTACAGTAAAGAACATTCGTGGTTGTAAAAAATTGAATAACTGAATAATTGAATAATTGACTCTCTCAGTTATTCAATTATTCAGTCATTCAGTTATTCATAATTAGAAACCGATGGTTAAATGGCGTTTTTATTGGGCTTTTTATAAAAGTACCCTGTCCACTAATCTGTTGCCTCCTTTTATATTGGCTTTTACCATACCTTCGGTATTTTGGGATGCTATTCCTCCGGATATCAAACAGGATACCACTCCATCCATGCTTTTCTGGAATTTACTTTCTATTGGCCTTATGACATTTGGTCCGCTTATTTCCTTTACCTACAAGGAATGGGCGCGTTCTGGCGAATATTACTTTTATTATAACCAGGGGATCACTAAAGTCAAACTTATACTATTCGGGGTGATTGTTAACGTTTTGCTGGGAGTTTTAATCCTGATTATCAAATCCTATGTATATACTTGAAATAGACAGTGTCAACAAATCGTTTGGCCGGAATATGATCCTTTCGGACATTTATTTGAAATGTAAAACCGGGGATATTGTCGGGATATTGGGCCGGAATGGTTCCGGAAAATCTACTTTACTCAGAATCCTGTTTGGTACCCTTTCTGCCGAACAAAAATTTATCCGCATCGATGATAAGATACTCGACCGTCCATACACGACAGCAGGAGAAATATGTTATCTACCGCAAGATTCCCATCTTTTGCAGGACATAACGCTCGGCAAGGTAGTAAAACTCTGTTTGCAGAACAAAGAGGTCGATTTGTTTTTTGATGATCCCTTACTGAAAAATTTAAAAGCCAGTCCGGTTTCGCATTTATCCGGCGGCGAATCCCGTTATGCCGAAATCAAATTGTTACTATACTCCGACGCAAAGTTTATTCTCTTGGATGAGCCATTCAATGGATTATCACCGGTTCTTGTCGAATCGGTTAAAGACATGATTCGCCAGCATGCGCAACAGAAGGGTATCATATTGACCGATCATGATTACCGTAATGTCCTGGATGTTGCTAATCGGCACTATCTGTTGTCGGACGGGGGACTTAAGGCGATTAGGGGCAAAGACGATCTGGTTCTGTGGGGCTATATATCGTCGTCTGCATCAGCATCATTGGATTTTGATATATAACTGCAAAGATCATAAAGAGTAGGTTATTTGCTTGAACATTGAAAAGCATTACGTTTTAAGTGAACAACATAATGTCACGTCAAGATTATATTGTCGACTTGACATTAACGAGTATAATGACCTGTCAGGGTTCAGTAGAACCTGACAGCGTCAGATGATGCTTGATAACAATAGAACTCCTTACATTACCCAAATTACGGCTTTTTATCTAATTGCATGATTTTTATAGCATTATCGTGTAATATCATTTGAGCATAACGAATGGCTTCCTTTTCAGAAAAATATCCATCCTGTACCTTTTTTATCAAAACATTTGCTACTATTTGACGGGCAAATAACTGATGTCCGTACGTTCCTTCCGGATTATGAAAGTCACCGCCAAATCCCATAATTTTGCTTACCGGAACAGTTTCCAACCATTCGTTCAAATATCTTTCGCTATAAGACGGTGAAATAATATGTAACCAGCAAAGATCAAGGTATACATTCGCAAAACATTTGGCGATGGTGCCATATTCGCCTCCGTAAGGATACCCTCCGTGCATCAGGAGAAATTTCACATTGCGATATTGTAAAAACAGATTGCTAAGCAGCGCCGGGTTGGCCATAGTGATATCATTGCCATCGCCTGTCTGCAAGCCAGTATGAATCTGTACTGGGATATTGGCGCCGCCTGCCGCTTTTATTACCTGATGCATGACAAAATCCTGCAATGGTTTTACTTCTTCAAATTTAAATGTAATATCACTGCCTGCAGCTTTCAATCTGGAAAATACAGCTTCGGCTTGTTCCTTGGATACATTTTCATAAAAAAGCGGACGTTGATATGCTAATGCCGTTTTGACCGCAACAATCCCTCCTTTTACAGCTTCATCAAATTCCATTTTAAATGATTTCAAATAATCATCCAATGTTTCAACAGCTATATTTTTTCTTTCGCATAACTGTTTAATGCTACGCCATGAATTGATGCCGATATAATCATCAAAACGTCTTGCTACACGATTCATGGCAGGATCGCCATAATTGATACTTTTCGCATCATAAACAATGTAATCAATTTTGCACTTGTCCTTTAAAACTTCAAGGTACCAATTGTCAGGTGATTGATATGCATTTTTTATTTTATTTGAAAGATCTTCAACGGTTTTATCATTCAATTCATTGATCCCAAACAATTTTTGTATTGTTAACATTACAGCGCGATTGTATGCCGTATTCGCTGTATTTTCCCAATAAGGTTTAAATATATTCCACTTTTGAATAACAGTAAGCGAGTCTTTCAGAATTTTTCTTACCAATTCTTTGGGCATTCCGCCCGATCTTATGTCAGCTTCGGAATAATGATGGAACAGTAGCGTAAAATCCTTCATTCCACTGTTTTTATAATTAGACGGATTTTGTAAATGCTCATGTGTATCTACTATACGCATATTATTTACATAATCACGTATACGCTGTTCATAACCGGGAGCTGGTTTCGACACAACCTGTACTTGAGCAAATGCATAAAATGCGCATAAATTGCTCAAAAATAAAATAGCTACAATTTTTTTCATCAAAATTTATTTTTAAGAAGCTACGGAACGCGTTATACGCTTTTATTCATTATGGCGGATATACCCGCAGAGTACATGGCTAATTTGTTGACTTTAATAAAATACAAAAGTAAAAAATGATATAGATATATAAACGTTACGCAAAATTATTTACTGATCGGATTGTCTCAACGAATATAAGTAATTAACTTCGTTGAGCTCGCAAACTCGGTTGAAAGTTGAATGAAAATGAAATCAAGACGTGACTTTTTATACGACTGTAAAGCACGGTTTGAAGATGTGAAATCACATTGCGGTTTCACATCTTTATTTTCTTTACTTGGATATATTATGTTTAAAAACAAATGATTACGTGGCTTGGCATATGACTTGTACTTGTAAAGACAGAAATAATATGAATAGTGATGAAAGCGATTTTTAAATGGTTTGTTTTAATTTCTTTATATTTTGCGATCGGAGGAATCGATCTGTCGGCGCAAGATTTATTGGTTATCGATCAGGATACTCTAAACTGCCGTATCATCAAATCGAATGCGAAACGCATTTTATTTTCATACCGAAATCTTAATCGTATCACTGTTCCGTTGGAGCGGGTTCAAGATTTTCAGTATGATTATTTTGACACTTCGATAACGTCACCATTCAAAAATCAAATATCTTCAAATCTAAACGGGATTCTTCCATGGCGTATAGCAATTCATGGTGGAATTTCTTACATGGAATACGGTTCCGGAGAGTTTTCGGAATGGGGTTACCACATAGGAGGTGATGCTATCTATTTTGGTAAAAGGAATGACAATGTAATGGGATTCGGAATCAAATACGATTTATATCAATATACGAAAGATTACCGGATTTCTTCGCCATATATCGGAGGAACAATCGTCTTCAGAAGCGATAAATTGCCTGGCGATAGAAATTGTTTTTTTATGTTTGGAATGGGATATATGGGATTCCGCGGAGCACAACATGATGGTTGGAATGAGTCTGGTATAGCACTCTCTTTGGACTTAGGCTATGATTTTTCCCTAACCCCGAAACTATATTTAGGAATTCAAGTATCGGGCATATTTGGAACGTCTTTAACTGATTATTATGAATATGAAGATGGTATTGAATATGTCGGAATGACACGTGTCAATATCTCAATAGGTCTTCGATATTTGTTTTGGAAATAACGATCATAATTATTGGCTCGCACCATTACGTTAATCAGTGTAATATTGTATTCGGCCTCAGTTATTGCCTCGGAATGAAATGTTGAAATACATTCTCCTATTTGCTTTTTATTTACTTTTGCCAACGAGTATAAAAATTTTTGCTTATGAATGACCTGCCCGACTATGTCGTACAGACGAGCATAGTTGGGCAGACGCTCATTTTCAATTTTCAATTATTTATGAGGCATCCTTTTCCAAAATATGTTGCCCTGTTGCCTTTATGCGTATTCTTTCTTTTGTATGCCATAACCTGGCTTTGTACGCGCGATTTGAGCAACATGCCTATTTCTGTGGCTTTTCTGACAGCATCTGTTGTTGCCATTGTATTTTCACGCGGAAGTAGTTTATCCGATCGTATCGAAGTATTCTGTAGTGGTGCGGCCAACCAGACCATCATGATGATGGTAGTGATATTTGTGCTGGCCGGGGCTTTTGCCGGAACTGCCAAAACAATGGGCGCAGTCGATGCTACAGTTAACATGGTGTTATATTTTCTTCCACCAAACATAATCCTGGCCAGCATATTTATTGCCGCATGTTTTGTATCCATGGCAATGGGTACGTCCTGTGGTACTATTGCCGCCCTGGCGCCTATCGCCGTGGGATTGTCCGGCCAGACAGGGATTGCTCTTCCTGCAATGGTTGGCGTTGTGGTGGGAGGCGCTATGTTTGGTGACAACTTATCGTTTATTTCCGATACAACGATTGTAGCAACACGTACCCAGGAATGCCAGATGCAGGACAAATTCAAGGTTAATTTGCGTATTGTATTTCCTGTGGTTGTTTTGGTATTGGTGATATATATTTTCCAGGGGATGGGGATACCGATTCCGGAAATATCTGTAAGTCGTATTGAGTGGCTGAAAGTGATACCTTATCTTGCCGTACTGGTGATAGCTATTGCAGGTATCAACGTGATGACAGTGCTTGTTATTGGGATTGTATTGTCCGGTGCGGTCGGGTTGCTCACAGGCTCGCTTACCGTATGGGGTTGGACAGGCGCAATGGGTAAAAGTATTGTCGGCGACATGGGCGAACTCATTATCGTTTCCTTGATGGCAGGTGGTATGTTCGAGGTGATACGTTTCAATGGCGGTATCGACTGGTTGATTGGAAAATTATCACGGAATATCAGATCAAAACGGAAGGCCGAGGCAAGTGTTGCGGCATTGATTACAATCACTGATTTTTGTACTGCCAACAATACCATCGCATTGATTATCACCGGTCCCATTGCCAAGCAAATCGGTGATAAGTTTGGGGTGGACAACCGGCGTATGGCAAGCCTGCTGGATACTTTTTCCTGTTTTGCACAAGGCATCATTCCTTACGGGGCGCAATTGCTAATAGCTTCCGGCTTGGCGGATATCAACCCGATGGAAGTTATACCATTTTTATATTATCCGTTTTTGTTGGGTGTAGCAGCCACAGCGGCGATCCTGTTCCAATATCCTAAAAAATATACGGTAGATCGATATAGCCCGGACAAATATGACAACTTTACCAATAAAACAACAAATTAAATTAGAAGACTGGATAAAATTCACATTTAATTGAATATCAGCGATAATCGATTTCACCGTAAAATACCCATAAACCTAAATATGGGCATTATTTCTGCACCTAAGAAAGATGATTGTATGTAAGCAATTAATATTTATATAATCCGATGAGGCTGTTCGAATACTTTCGAACAGCCTCTTTTACTATAATGAGACTCAATTGCAAAGCTACTTGCGTAGCACGAAGCATGCTTGATCTCCATCATTAATGCTATTAAGATGCTTTGCCCATCTTTTACAACCCTTTTTGTACGAATGTGAAACGCTTACCTTTTCCCATAGCGTTATATCTCTCATAAATTTTTCACTATCAAGAATTTGTTCCTTGGTTGAATCGCAGGTTATCTGCTGTAGCACCAGTCCGCTTTCCTTGGCAAGAATAGCCACACTTTTAGTAGTGTGCAAAAATATATGTCGGGGAGCATCCAGCTGGTACCAGCTAACACCATACTTACGGAAAGCAAAAGAATCGGACACGGGAATACGGATAAGTATTTTCCCACCGGGGCGAAGCATTTGCGCAAGGTGCTGCATAATTTCAAGCGGATTGTTCATGTGCTCAAGAGAGTGGTGCAGCATGATTAAGTCATACTCACCCTGATGTTGCAGCACATCCGCTTTTATAATCTTAACCACTCCGGGGTAGGAGATATCATCATTAATATGCGGTTCCACACCCGTAAGATTTGTAAAACCCCACGTACTAATCCGGCGTAAAAGTCCACCCGCTCCGCAGCCAATATCCAGTATGGCAGCATCCTTTTTTAACCCTTTCAGCAGATCTATCCACGCAGTGAAACCTTTGAGGTGTGACACAACATGCAGTCCTGGAAATCTTGGCCCATTTAGATACCAGTTTGCCAAAAATCGTCCCAGAAAATATTTCTTTATCATAGCCGGCTTAAATGAATAGTAATCGCCAGGGTAATATTTTGAAACATCAAGATGGGTATCAGCTAGTTGCAAAGTTCCACACGATGCACAGCGAAAGTATAAAAACTCTTCGCGAAGGCCGAACATCATCTCCTTAACAAGCATGGTTTGGTTACCATTACTGTTTTTGCAAATAGCGCACTTATAATCAATTATTTTACAAAAAAAATGCAAACGCAAAGGTAACAAGCATTTCCAAATTGAGCAACACTAAAAAGCAATGTTTACTCAAAAAAGTGACGCCTACATGTAAAACGCCACTCTCTATTTAGACTTTATGCTGCTGCAGGAGTCTCTTCCTCCCTCTTCCTTTTTCGAATCATTGGTTTCACCATAGTTCCAGATGGGAATCAGGGCAACCGCATCAAATTTTCAGTATTTTTTTCATGTATGTCAGATCCAAAGCGGCCTTGTATTGCCTCTTCTTTAAACTGAGTTTATCATTTGCATTTGTGATCATTTGCAGGGCAAATTTTCTGACTGTTGACAGGTTCTCAGGGGCATTTCCTATTCTAGCCCTGCATTGATCCTCTTTAAAAGTGACATCCAGATGCCAATGCAATTTATTTTCTATGGCCCAATGCCCTCTGGCCAAAGAGTTGTAATATGCAGCATTTTTGATATCTTCATCGCTGATGTAATAGCGAGTATCCTTGGTAAATATGCCTCTAATTTCCCGGGTAGCTTCTATCTTGATCAATGTAGTTATATCTTTCCAAGGCGTAAGATTTTCGTCCATCAAAAAATCCTTTGCCGGTAAAATACTGCAACTTCGGGTTTCTATACGACCATGATCACAGTCTGTTTCCCTGGTATGATGATGGCCTTGATGTGTTTTAAAAGCACATTCCATATCTTCAAGCAGTTCCTTCTGATTGCCTTTGACCGAAAGCGTGTAATGACCTTTCTTATCTCGTATTTGTCCCGCGATTTTGGTTTGCGTTCCCATAGCATCTATGGTGACAACGGCATCTTCAATATCCAATGATTTCAATACCTCGGGAATGGCTGTGATTTCGTTGGATTTATCTTCCACTTTTTGCTGACCCACACAAATGCTGTTTTCACTGACCCAGGCGTTCAGGATATACAATCCAGCATTGCCTTTGCTTGTGGGAGAAGCTCCTTTTAAAGCCTTACCATCCAATACTATTTGCTTCTCTGCCAGGCAGGATAGGATGTCTTTGCCATAAGCTTCTAAGCATCTCTTCAATGCACCCGGATCCAACCGCTTGAAAACTCGTTCGTAGGTATCCACCGAAGGTGCCCCGTTGGGCAGTTGGAGAATGTCCCCTTTTAACTGCTGGCCACGGTTTTTGCCAAACAAATACATGTCCTGATAATCCGAACCACCTGTCATATACGTACAAAGGGCGATCAATAGTATGTCGGATAACAAATGATCGCACATGTGAACCACACGGGGATCGGGGATGTCTTGAAAATAGTGAGATATGTCGTGTTCCATACAGCAAAAGTAACAAAAGGTGGAAAAAATTGATGCGGTTGCCCTGGATGGGAATCCCCAAAATGGCAAATTGCTCAAAGCCAACACTAAAATTAACATATTGATCATCAATAATTACGCTATTAAGAAGTTCGTTAGTCATGCTAAAGTTCGGACCATATTGGTAAAATATGGTCATCTGTTTTTTGCCTACATTCGGGTAAAACAACAGGCAGGTAACCGTATGTGATTTTTTTGTACTTTTGCCAGCCAAACGTGTTGTTTTGAAAAAAATATCAGCCTATATATTTGTCACCGTAATGCTCATCCTGTTGTTTGAGCATTGTGCTAAAATGCCGGGAACCATATCAGGAGGTCCCAAGGATGTTGATCCCCCCAAGTTTTTGTATAGCACTCCGCCTAATTATTCAATTAACTTTGATGTGAAGGCAAAACGTATCGATATGTTTTTCGATGAATACGTACAATTGAAAGATGTCAGCTCCCAATTTTATTCATCGCCTCCAATCAAGAAAAAACCGGAAATTCTTCTTTATGGCAAATATGTTCGTGTAAATTTGAAAGAACCTCTTTTGCCCGATATGACTTATTCGTTTGATTTCGGAGGATCGATTGTCGATAATAACGAAGGAAATAAGATGACAGGATTTTTATATGTCTTCTCTACAGGTGATCATATTGATAGTTTGATGCTTACAGGAAGAGTGTTGAATGCTTTTGACCTGACTCCCCGTAAAAAGGACGACAAAATACCTGTTGCCGTTATGCTGTATAATGATTTGAGCGATTCGGCTGTATATAAACATCCACCCACCTATATGGCCCGCACCGATAACATGGGTTTTTTCACCATATCCAACATCCGGCCTGATACTTTTCGGGTCTTTGCCATTCGCGATGTCGGCGACAATTTGATTTTCGATATGCCTACCGAGCAAATCGCTTTCCTGGATACAGTCGTTGTGATGGACCAACGTTATTATCACGATCCGGAAATACCGATTTTTACTTCGCTGAATCTTCCCGATACCATTAAAGAAACAAATCCGGATATGGTATACAAGGATATTATATTGTACCAGTTCCAGGAAGCGCCTACCAAACAATACCGGCTGGCATATGAACGTAAAGAAGCCAATTTGTTGCGTTTTGCATACAGCTTGCCTGTTGATTCCCTGCCGATGAAGATTGCGGATTATGAACCATCAGGTAAATGGTTCGAATTGGAAGCGTCCGTCAATCATGATACATTGGATTACTGGTTGCTCGACACGGCATTAGTCAATCGTAAGACATTGATGGTGGAAATGCTCTCGCCGCGTACCGATTCGTTGAATCAGCTGGTATATCTTCCAGACACTCTTAAAATGACATTTGAACCTCCTAAAAAACAGGTGGATACACGTTCGCGCAGGGAGAAAAGAAAGGACGAGGAGAGCGGGAAGACGATCAAGCGTCCACGTACATCAGTGGAAATGATGTTGATCACATCCAACGTTACGGATGGTGGAAAAATGGAACTGACAGACAGGTTTCAACTGATGGCTTCGCAACCCATCAACCAGATCAATCCGGAAAAAATTATTCTGGAAGAACAGGCCGACACTTTGAAAGTTCCTGTAAAATATACACTTGTTGAGGACTCGACCAATATGCGACGATGTTACTTGGATTGGACATTGAAGGAAGACACCAAATATTTCCTGACTGTCGATACTATGGCATTTTCCAGTATATACCAAGTATATAACGATTCTACCGGGTTGAGTTTCTCCTCGCAAAAAATGGATTACTACAGTAGCATTGAAGTTACATTCAGTAATGTAACATGTCCGTTAATAGTCCAGGCAATGAAAAGTGGCGATAAGGAGGTTCTTGTGAAACAGGTGTTGTTGACCGAAGGAAATGTAGCGCTTATCGATTTTTTGAAACCCGACAAATATAAGCTCAAAGTAATATACGATAAAAACGGAAATGGGAAATGGGATACAGGACATTACCTGAAGAAAATTCAACCCGAAAAAGTCGAATATTATAATGTTCCGGAGATCGAAACCCGTTCAAATTTCAAAATAGAAATACGATGGGCTTTACCATGAGTGGGTTACAGTCAAAAGCATTCATTGTTATTTTATTAGTCTGATTTGCAATAAGTTATATTTAAATTCTTTGATTGCGAAGTGATTATGTGTGTTTTTGTATTAGGTGGATTCGCCAATGAATTAGTTGTTCTCTTCTGATATATTTAATTACAGGCAATTGGTTTTTTAAATGTGATTAGGTTCGATTTTTCATCAACAGGTCGATCAAGGACGGGTTTCTATCAATAATAGTCATGAATATCTTAAATAAAAAGTTTAAATATAAATTTATAAATAATTAAATATGAAAAAAATAGTCTTTTTATTTTTTTTCTTAACATGGGCAGTTGGAGGATATGCACAAATGAAAAAAGTGACATATGCCGACAAAAAACAAATTGAAGACTTTTTCAAGTCACAAACAATGGTTGTATTGGATGCCGACCCTTTGATCGGTTATAATATAGTGGTGGCTGATGCTGTTAAGAAATACTGGACAGTTACTCCATACGAAATTATTACTTCCGAACAATTTGAAAAACAGCGTACCGATCCGAAGCTTTCGTTTATTTTTCTGTCGAGAGTCCAGTTGGAGAAAGATAAGGAAGAAGTGTACTACCTGTACATGAATGTCGTGATGGGAGCTAAGGTAAAAGACATTACCGACATGCCCGAGTTGTTGTCCTTACCGTTGGCTTACACCGGTATAGACGAAGACAATTATGTAGATAAATTACCTTTGATGATACGGTTTGCACAAAACCATGTCAATAACCTGAAAGAAGCCAAAAATCCCAAATCGTTGTATAACTTGAAGAATTATAGCGACGATTCGAAATTATTGAAAGATAAAACGTTGTTGGTGAAAGAAAACGATTTGTCGGAAGAGGTAAATACCCTGGAAAAAATACAGAAAGAATACCCGGGAAAAGTTAAAATCGTTACTTCGGAAGAAATGGTGAAAGCCATTGAAGAACAAGCGCCAAACACAGCGGTATTACACCAGGTTGGTCCGGGTGAAGATGAAAATAGCGGTCGTTCGTATCGTGAAATATTTGGCACGGATGACGCCAAACTATATTATTATAATCACCAGACGATTTCCGACCGTCGTCCTGCAGGGATGCTTGCCCGCGACTTCCGATTGATTCTCGGTAAATGGTTTTAAGGGTAATACGTCTTTGCATGATAGCCGTTGGTAATAAACTGTAGCTTTTACTTTTTATATTAACGAACCATACAAGTTTTAGTTTTTATTTCGTGTGCGTACACAGTGTAAAAATCATCACACCGTGTACGCACACGAAGTTATAAATTGATATATACTTTTCACGGTCAAGTTTTGTGCAAAATTAGATTGCTTCATCGCTCGTACCTCGCAATTCGCAATGACGAACGGTAACGCCTCATTTATCATTGATCATTACTTAGTACGATGTTGTTTTTTTAGAGTAAATCTTTGATTCTTAGTGCCTTTGTGGCCAATAAAAGGCATTAAGGTACGCAATAGATCGGTTGTGTGTCAACCGGACAATTTACCGTTACACGGAATAATATCAAAAGCAAGTACATCCTGATTATAATTTTGTATTTTTGTACTTCATTCAAGTATTGTTTTACATATTTATGAATTTGATGGAATGATATCGGCAAAAACTCAAATATGCTTCATTTTTCAATATTTATGAAAATATAAATTATTCTTAGTCAATATAATAATAAATAATTAAATCTAAATCTATGAAGAAATCAATCCTTTTGATCACAGCGCTTGTATTTACGTTACTTACGAATGCTACAAAGCCCGAGCCCAAATGGCAATCGTTGTTTAATGGCAAGAATCTGGATGGTTGGACTGTTCGCGGGAAAGCCACTTGGGTGGTAAAAGACGGTGTGTTAGTTGGCGAAGGGGCCAATGGACATATCTATGCTAAGCCAGAATTAACCGATCTCGAAGTAAAGGGAAAATTCAAGGTATACAGTACCGGTAAGGAGGCCAATAGCGGTTTTTATTTTAGAGCAAATCCGCCTGCTAATAATCCCGATGGTTATCCCAATGGTTATGAAGCACAAATTTGCAACAGTCAGGACGCCCATACCGGTTGGCTTTGGAAACCGGGAAAACCGACGGGAAAAGCAACTGAAAACCCAACTAAAGATGGTGAATGGTTCGATTATCGGATAAAAGTAGTTGGTTCTCACATTGAATTCTGGATAAATGAAAAGTTGGTAATGACCTATGACGACAGCGAATACACAAAAGGTTATTTTGCAATTCAATGTCACAATCCGGGAATGGTAATTGAAGCTAAAGATTTATATTACAGAGATCTGAGTAAAAAATAATATAATTGTCAGATATTGTCCAAAAGTTAAAAATGAACGTCATCGCGAGCCCGCCTGAACGACATAGTCGGACAGGGAGGAACGACGAAGCAACCTCCTAATAATTAAAGAGATTGCTTCGCTATTGCTCGCAATGACGATTCGAAAATTATCATTACATGACCCCCAAAACTAACAATCTTAACTTTTAGAGGTCTGATTATTATATCGTTTGATCTGTTTTTCGAGATATTCTTTTTCCGGTAGCCTGGGTATTTCTTTATCCAATGCTATTTTCCAAAATTCGGTAGCTTTATCGTATTGTTTCTTTGACGTATACCAATCGCCCAACAACTGATATGTATCATACATTTCCGGGTTACTTTGAATAAAGCGTTTTACAAACCGTTCATCAACTATCCCGTTTATTTTATTACCGATCATCATTTTAATGGAATCGCGCATTTGCCGGTATTCCATAAACCGTGCATAGTCGCCTGAAAAAAGCAATGTGTCGGCAGGGATATTCCCGGTAACAGCAGGAAGACGTCGGCTTTGCATCAGTCGTTCAGCAGAAATAGAAAAAATACTATCCATATTGTAGGCGATCATTTCACCGATTTGGTAGGGATGGGTTGAGACAATAAATTTCCGCTCTGCCGGTTTGAAAATAACCGAATGATGGGCTATTAATTGATTAATGGACTTTTCGTTTCCATAACCAATATTTTTATCATCCAAGCCGCGTGTATTGCGCAGGATTGCTGCAATATCGGTTTCGGTAAAAGTTTCCTGCCGGTTTAATAACTCCCGGACACGGGCAAAACGGTATGGACTGTCGCTTTCTCGGATATTCTCGATATTGACGGGATTATTGACAAATGTTTCACCCTGGAAATGGTTCGTACAGATGATCTCATTGCCATCAGGAAGATACAGGCTTGTTTTGTCAGGTGTTTTTTCGATAATACCGGCTTGATGGTCTGCGTGTGATCCTATCAGGAACGACTCGGAAACAAAGACTTTTCGTTTAGCAGCGATGGCATATGCTTCGTCGATAGTGGCCGCATATTGCAATATTTCACGTGCAAGCAATGAAACAGGCATGGCCGAACTGGTCGGAATATCCGATTTAGCTGCGTTTATTGTTACCGTCAAACCTTTTTCATTCATGCCTGACAACACACCGCTCATACCTGCCCAACCGATCATCACAAACCGGTGCCCGGTATCGGGACGGACAAAACACAATAATTTGTTTTCAGCAAAGCGTTCTCCGGCATGGAAATCAAAATTTCGCCCGATCAGCAGGCTGCTATCGACAGTACGTTCGTCCCAAAGTGCCAGGGATGTACAACCTACCATGCCCATATTCTGTACGGCGTGACCGATATCGTGTGCTGCATGATAGTTGAGTTGCCGCAAATAAGGTGGCGCCATGAAATCAAATTGTGGAGATGCCGAAAGTGATATTCCGTAAATTTCTTGGAGGTATTCTTCGGGAATGTAATCGGGTAATTTCCGGTTGAACCAACCGATGAAATAGCGCAATACTTTCAGATAGGATGGAGACGGTACATATTGGTTAATCATTTCGACAAAAGCAACTTCCTGGTATTCTAAGAGTTCTTGTGTCAATTTTCCGTATGCTACGCCACGTTCAAACGCATTGCCTTCAAGGTAGACTTCCCACAGACCACCCGAACTCCGATGCAGCCAGTTGTTCCCTACCATATAAATACTGTCTCCTGACTGGACTCTTTGCCATTCCATGCAGGATGTATTGTCCACGACCGGAGGCGGGATGTTGATGTTTCGCAGATAAAGAACGAACCCGACTACAGCCACAAACAATATGATCAGGACGTAATAACGAAACTTCATTAAAATTACAGGTAAATAAGACGTGCAGGATTTACACGTCTCACAGCTTTTACGAAAGCGTATTTTTTACTTTATTGAAAAACTTTTCGGGAAAGATTGCCGGGGCAATTTTGCCGATAGGTTCGTATAAATAGGTTTTTTCTAATTTGTCCTTGGGCATGAAATGCTTCTTATCGTTTACCTTGTTCAATAAAACAATGATCACACTTAATATGAGTGCATTGGCAAGGATACCAAACGCAGCTCCTGCCAGCCGGTTGAGCATTCCCAACGTAGAGGCATTGGTTACTTTGGTTACTAAATAACCCGAGGTATACACCAAAATCAGGATCAGTAAGAAAACAATAACAAACGAAATAATCGAATAGGCTAATTCGCTCATGTTGAATTGCCTTTGCAACAATGGTTCTACTTTCCCCGAAAGGGCAAAGCCTCCCCAAACCCCAAGGATCAATGCAATAATAACGAAACTTTGTATGATAAAACCTTTTTTGAAGCCCTTGTAAGCTCCCCATCCTAAACACAACAGTATGAGAATATCAATGATATAATTCATTATTGCAGAAAAGAAATATCCTTGTTATTGCCGGCTATGGCATTAATTTTTCATAAAAATCACCGTAATCCTGTATGTAACTTTCTGCGTTATGTTGGATAACTGGCTTTTTAGATGCATTAATGTATTCTACTACTTCCGGATGAACAGAATCGCCCACGAGAATAAATCCGTCCGAAAAATTTACGGCTAATTTGTTCAAGCTCACATAATCTGAGTTTTCCAGAACAGCTACATCTTTTTTGGAAATGCCATCGGTCAATGCCTTGGTTTTGAAATCGGGAGCAAAAGTATTGTTAAAGCTGTCGTTATAAACGGAATACACCACTTTGGCTT
Organism: Bacteroidales bacterium; assembly: GCA_031551645.1. Classification (GTDB taxonomy): domain Bacteria; phylum Bacteroidota; class Bacteroidia; order Bacteroidales; family UBA4181; genus JAIRLS01. The sequence goes on from JAVBNI010000049.1 coordinate 44,951, forward strand.
TAGAAAACAACGGATCTTCACGGAATGCTTTTTTCACGTACAAGGGCACCAATCCGGTGAACCACCCGTGGCAATGTACCACGTTGGGCATCCAGCGAAGTTTACGCACCGTTTCAAGCACGCCTCGCGCAAAAAAGATGGCTCGCTCGTCATTATCGGGATAATATACGTCTTTTTCGTCGGACAAGATACTTTTTCTTCCGAAATAGTCGTCGTTATCAATAAAATAAACCTGCATCCGCGCCGATTGAATAGACGCAACTTTGATAATCAGTGGATGATCGGTATCGCTAATGATTAAATTCATTCCCGACAACCGGATAACTTCATGCAACTGGTTTCTTCGCTCATTGATACATCCATATCTGGGCATAAATGTCCGGATTTCTTTTCCTTGTTCTTGGATCCCTTGAGGCAGATTTCGACAGATGGTCGACATTTCTGTTTCGGGAAGGTATGGTGTAATCTCCTGAGCAATAAATAATACCTTCATGCTTTTTGTAAACAATACGAATAATTTAATTTGATGCAAAGATAATAAAAAAAAATCTATTATAAACAATACCTATGATAAGGAAAAAACGCTCACAATAGATATTTTTCTAAAAAACAATATGTTATGTAGATGTTTTGTTTGCCGGCACCTGTTCGTGGAATTTGCCGGACAATTCGCTTCGTTTAACAAGTTGAGACATCAAAATGTTTCATATATTTGTTCTCTGTTAGAGAATATTAAGCTTTCAGATAAAATCCGGGGTTATGGAAAAATTGATTCTTATAGGTGAAATGTTTTATGTGCTGATTGTTATCGGGGTTACTATAAGAATTATTTATGATACCCACAATCCGGTAAAAACATTAGGCTATCTGTTACTTGTCGTTTTTGTTCCTTTAGTCGGCATTTTATTCTATCTGTCATTTGGTGTTAACTATCGCAAAAAGAAACTATACAACAAGAAAATAATCAATAATGATGTTCTTTTCGAAGCCGTTAAGCAAAAAGTGGTTGAATTATCGCATCAGCAGATAGAACAACAATCCGAATTGCTGGCTGATAAAGCAAGCCTGGCCCGGATGATGCTTTCCAAATCATATTCGTTCGTATTACCTGTCAAAAATATGAAACTGTTGGTCAATGGTGAGGCTAAGTTTCCCGAGGTGCTGGATGCGATGGAAAAAGCGCAGGATCATATCCATATTGAATACTACATTTATGCAGATGATGAAATCGGCAACCGGATGAAAGATATTATGATACGTAAATCTGCAGAAGGTGTGAAGGTACGTTTTATTTATGATGATTTTGCCAGCCACCGGCTGAAAAAACGTATGGTAAAAGAACTTCGGGACGCTGGGGTGGAAGCATATCCTTTTTATAAGATAAGATTCCTGTTGCTGGCCAATCGGATGAATTACCGCAACCATCGCAAAATTATTGTTGTAGACGGTAAGTATGGTTTTGTAGGCGGGATCAATGTAGATGATCGTTATATCAATCAAGGTAAAAATAAACTTTTTTGGCGCGATACCCATTTGATGATACATGGACCCGCTGTAGCCGGATTGCAAAATGTTTTCATCAGCGACTGGAATTTTTGCGCTGGTCAACAGATAGAAATATCAAATCGTTATTTCCCTATATCAGACATGGAATGGACGAACGTACCAAATTCGTTGGTGCAAATTGTTGACAGCGGCCCCGATTCGGAATTGGCCAACATCATGCTTGCATATATGGGAGCTATTTCTTCGGCGCGTGAACGGCTTTACATCACTACACCATATTTTATCCCTAATGAAACGGTAATGAACGCAATGAAATTCGCTGCTCTCAAGGGAGTTGATGTCCGCTTGCTGGTACCGGGAATATCCGACTCGCGATTGGTTAATGCAGCGTCATGTTCCAACTATCAGGAATTGATGGATGTAGGTATTCGTATTTATCGGTATCAGAAAGGTTTTGTACATGCCAAAACAATGGTAGTGGATGACAATATGTCTATCGTGGGTACTGCTAATATGGATATACGCAGTTACGACCTGAACTTCGAGATTAATGCACTGGTGTTTGATTATGCATTGAACGATGAACTTGCCGAAGCTTTTATGAACGATTTGAAAGAAAGCTCAGAATTGGATTACGAACAATGGAGCAACCGAAGCAAATGGATAACATTTGGCGAAACATTAGCACGGTTGGTTTCACCTTTATTGTGATGCTTAGTGTTGGCGGAAATAGAAGTCATCGCAACCGCATCAAAATTTTATCCACGAATTAACACTAATTTTCACTAATTAAATTTTCAGCAAAGCTGAAGATTTATTCGTGTTATACCGCACGCTGTCAAGTTTTGTGCATTTGGATAAAAAGTAGGCACCTTTGCAGGA
>JAVBNI010000198.1:0-16319 GCA_031551645.1 Bacteroidales bacterium
GCCTCATTTGAACATTGCCGAGACCCTTTGGCGAAAGTTGAAGAAAGAATGGTTGAACCCGGAAGATTATCTCTACAAGGATGCTCTCTATTATGCAGTCAATCGATGCTTGGCCGGATTGGGAAGTGAACTGAATATTAAGTTTTCGCATTTTAATGCAAACTAATTAATGACTCGTACTTATCAGATAATACATTTTCAAAAACAGATAAATACCAGAGTTTGATTCCGCAAATAGGCGCGTTGATCCATGGGGAATCCGATCAGGTCGCCAATCTGGCCAATGTAGCAGCAGCATTGAAGCAGGCCTTTGGATTTTTCTGGGTTGGATTTTATTTAGTCAAAAACGATTTTCTGGTTTTAGGTCCATTTCAAGGCCCGATTGCGTGTACTCGCATATCATACGGGAAAGGCGTTTGCGGAATGGCCTGGAAGGAGCGAAAGACAATCATTGTCCCGGAAGTCGAGTTATTTCCGGGACATATTGCCTGCAATAGTGATTCGAAGTCGGAAATTGTCGTTCCGTTATTGTCAAACGGAGAAGTAATCGGTGTTCTCGATGTTGACAGCGATCGCCTGAACGGTTTCGATGATGTGGATGCAAATTATCTGGAAAATATAGCAGAGATACTATTGTTAAGTTAAGAAATTAAGAGTTAAAATTAAATTACAAAGCGTTCAATATATAATTAGGAATCATTTCATTAGGTGGTGTAATCCTGCCATACAAAAGCAACGAATTGTAATTACCTCCTGTAAAAACAGTGATCATGTTCAAATCAGGCCAGATATTTATCTTCTGCCCACCGTTTCCTGTGGCCAGATACGAATGATATTTCTTCCCTCCAACATCAAAATATTTATGCCGCCATAAGAAACCAAATTCCTCATCATCTTTCTCAAAAGTTTTTTCTACCCACTCACTCGACAGGACTTTCTTTTCTAGCCATTGACCATTATTATGATACATGATTGCCAACTTGAGCATATCTCTCGGCCGAAGATACATCTGATTGAAAGTTGAAATACTGGTAGCATCGGGTTTAAACCTCCACTTATAGTTTTTAATCCCCATGGGACCAAACAGGTTTTTATCAGCATATTTAACCAAAGGCGTCTTTGTAGCGAGTTCTACCAAACGACCCAAGGTTTGTGCACATCCGGTACAATAGGAGGATCTCACGCCTGGTTCTTCAATCATAGGTATATCTAACGTGAATTTCACCCAATCGTTGCTTTCCACCATTTTTAACTCATATCCTGTTGTCCTGGGGTCTTCATCGTTACAGTCCATTCCATGACGATAAGTAAGAAAATCCTTGACCGTTATTCTCTCTTTTCTGCTGTCTCTATTTTTGATATTGTCATATTCTTGATTGAAAAAAGGCAGTAACAACTCATTCTCACTTTTAATTCTACCCTGACTTACTGCAATACCTACAAGGGTTCCGATGAATGATTTGGATGCCGATCTCAATTGATGAGGCTTATCTTTATCATATCCATAGAAATACTCCTCCAGTACGAGCTTTCCGTCTTTCCATATCAAAATACTGTGGACATCACGAAAATTGCCGTTTATCGTCTCTTTTACCATATCAACGACAGCTTCCGGGTTTGTGAAAGCTGCCTTTAAATCACCAACCTGTAATCCGTCGTCTGTTTCGACTGGTATCTGATACTGATATCCCTCTACTTTATTGTACAGCTCTTTTCTTGGAAACCATTCATACTTTTCTGTTGTCCGGTTTATGAGCTTAAAAACCATCCCTTCTGATGTATAACTCACTACTTTTCCATGATTATCCCGTTGAAAAACAACGGGAGTCTTTGAGTTATTCTCAAACGTATCCTTATGGAGATAGGTCAATGGATAAGGGATATCATCAATGACAGCATACAGTGTAGTATCAAAATCTGAGGCAGCAAGAACCAGCGATGAGGGATTTGTGTATTCGTATTCTCCTTCGTAGTCGATGAGTTGTTCGTATTGAGATTTTTTAATCTTTCCCGAACATCCGGCAATCAGGACGGCAAAAAATAAAACAGTTTGAATCTTAAAACCTTTTCTCATTGTCATAATTTACTGGATTTGATGAAGACAGATCCATTCGAGCTTTATGTAAATATTCAATTAGTTCAAGACAATATACATGTACCGATTTGAATGTAAAAACCGATTATCAATTACCGTTATATATCTGTACGATTTTTATACACTCAACTGCCTCTTTCACATCATGTACCCGGAGTATGTCGGCACCCTGGAGCAATGCCAATGTATTAACAACACTTGTTCCATTCAGGGCATGCAAAGCATCTGTTTTAAGCAACTTACAGACCATTGATTTTCGTGAAACCCCGACCAACACGGGTGAATCAAATATATCAAATTCTTTCAGTCTCCGAAGTATCTCATAATTGTGTTCCAGATTTTTACCAAATCCAAATCCGGGATCGATAATAATATCCTTCACCCCCAGATTCCGCAAGTGGTGTACCCGTTCTGAAAAAAAACGCACGATGTCGTCCATCAAGTTATCATAAACGGGGGCCATCTGCATGGTTTCAGGTGTTCCCTGCATGTGCATCAGAATATAAGGAACATTCAGTCCGGCAACGGTTGCAAACATATTCTCATCAAATACTCCCGCCGAAATGTCGTTGATAATGTCCGCATGGTAATTTTCCACCATGTCACGAGCAACATCCGCCCGGTAAGTGTCAATAGAAATAAGTGCATCGGGAAAATGTTTCCGGATGGAAGTCATAGCGCCCGTTAAACGCTTATTCTCTTCCTCGGAGCCGACCTGTCTTGCCCCGGGACGTGTCGATACTGCACCGACGTCGATTATGTCCGCACCTTCGTCCAGAATTGCCTCACATCGTTTAAGCAAATCGGTTTCTGTAAGATAATGGCCGCCATCGTAAAAAGAATCAGGCGTGACATTGACAATGCCCATTACTATCGGTTTGTCCAAGCGTACTAACCTTCCGTTACAATTCAGTGTGCGCTTTTTCAATTATTTCATATTTTAATCACAGAGATACAGTTGCTATTTCATTTTTGGTCCTGTGATCCGAGTCCATTATCTGATGCAAAATGATGGCCAAGCTGTGCCTTCATCTTAGCTGAAACATCGTCCGAATTGAATGTAAAGCCAAGCCGCTTGCCTGTTTGAAACCGGGCGGAATCAATTTTCGAATTCATTTGCTCAAGCGTGATGATCTTTACCGAATCATACGGTGGAACCAGTAAATCAAAATTGAGCGTATACAAAATAGCCGATTCTACAATATCACGTAAAATATTTTTGGTAATCGTAGCTGTCCCGAAATTGTTTACCCAATTGTTCATCTGTTGCTTGCCTTCTACGAAATAATAAAAATCGCGATTGATAAACAAACGGGCGATGAGGTATCCCAAATCGCTAAAACGACTGTACCGGAATGAATCATTCAGGAAGTTATAAACACTGATCATCCCGCAAATACTACTGTGCGGGTTGTCCTCCACATATGAATTTTTCCAGATCGTGTGATTGCGATCAAATTCAAATGCATTAGTAAACATGCTGAACACCAACATGTCACCGGCCACTTTCAATTGGGCTTCGAACATTCCCCGGTCGGTATATTCCACTGTAACCCGCATATCCAAATCTGCCAGTGAAGGATTGAACTTTTCGGCTACTTCAAGCAATACCTCTTTCAACATCACAAAAGTCTCGTAAGTATTGTCAAATATCTTTTGCTTGAGAATAGACTTTGTTTTCAGCAACCCGAGAATTTTTTCCGTTTTTTGATTTTCATCCATAAGAATTATAAAAACAGGTGATATGATAAATTGAAAATTAACTTCGTTGAGCTCGCAAGCTCGGGTGACAGTTGAAAATTGAAAATGAACGCAAGATAAGTTAAAAAATATTATGTGTCAATGTGAAAACATCAATTATTTAAAAGTAAGTACTTAAAAAACCTACCTGAATACTCTGTATTTGAACATAACAATCATAAACGGACATATTTCTGGACAATTATCGATTGTTCATTCTGTCTCGCCTCTTGATTTCTGTCCGAGGTAGCCTCCATGGTGACGTTTGGCATATCCGGTCTTATCGAAACCGATACGCTTCATCATCTGTACCACCAATGCATCACCAATCACACTCATGACGGTAGTGGAAGTTGTCGGCGATAACCCCAGCAGGCATACTTCCGGCGGATTACCGGTATATATGCAGATATCGGCTTGTCGGGCCAGTTCGCCTTCAGGATTTCCGGTAATGACAATGATGGGCATCTGATCCCACAGGCCTTTCGACAAAGCTACCAATTCTATGATTTCACGGGTTTTACCCGAATTGGAAATGAGCAGGAGCACGTCATTACGGCAAAGTATCCCAAGATCGCCATGCTGTGCATCTGCCGGATGCAACCATACAGCCGGCGTTCCGGTCGAACTGAATGTGGTAGCAATACTTACCGCAATCTGTCCAGCCTTACCCATCCCGCTGACAACAACTTTACCTCCGTTCTGATGTACGGAACGGTAAATTATGTCCACCGTCTTTTCGTATGCGTCGGTTACCGGGATATCCATGACGGCTTGAGCCTCACGGGCAAATATATTCTTGATTTCGTCCTGCATGTGGATAAAATGGGAGCTATTAATTTAGATGTTGTTGAATAATTCTCCCCAGGGAATAAAGCTAAATATGGTGCCGACAATCAGCATATAGAAAATCATGTAGATGAAAAAAATGCCACTCAGGCATGTCCCGATAATGGCGCATATCTTACCCGCCTGCATGTTCTTGTACGACACTTCGGAGTATTGACCGTAATTGGCTTTATACTCCGCACCAGCCCTGTTAGACATGATTAAGGCAATAATCCCCATGATCAGTCCGACAATACCAAAACACCAACACGTAACGATGGATAGGATACCCAGCACCAGTACCGTGGTGGCATTAGGCAAAGGAGGCAACATTACTCCTCCCGTTGGTTGATTGATTTGTTGTTCCATGATGATTAATTTATGTGTAAATTATATCCTTACCCTTACACTTTTAAGAACCGGGGTAAGGATATAACAATTTAATGTTCGAAAAATTACATGCCGCTATAAGCCTTGATGTAAGCTATAATCGTCGACCACATGGCTATAAAATAGATAACAGATAATACGCCCAATGCAAGTCCAATAATTGAACAGATTTTCCCGGCATTGGCATTTTTATACGATGCTTCGGAATAAACGCCGGGCGATTGCTTGTACAATGCTACGGCTTTGTTTCCTAACACTAATCCTACAATGCCCAATACAATACCAACTATCCCATAGCACCAGCATAAAGCAATAGATATGATCCCCAATACCAGCGACGCTGTGGAGTTTGGGAGTTTCGGCTGTAACTGCGCATTTGGCGTGTTGAAAACTTGGTTTGAATTATCATCCATAAATTTTAAAATAAAAGGTTATACAATCAATTTATATATAAAGGAAATAACAATAATTACAGCATTGAGGATAAACAGCGATACCAATATCCTTGCCCCGTTTTTCAGATTATAAAAAACATGTACCACCAACAATATAAACATTGCAATGGTGGGGATCAATGCAGGATAGAGTTTGAGGCTTCCGATGAAATCGCCCCGTAACAAAGCAATGAAGGCACGTTGCATTCCACATCCCGGACATTCAATTCCCAAAACCGACTTGTAGAAACATGGCATCTGGCGTTTTTCAAGCCAATCAACGAAACCTGTACAAAGAAACAACATAGTATAACACAAAGTTCAAAAGGATATTTTACAACTGGCCGGAACAGTCAGTATATAACAAATATCACTCATAAAATACATGGCAAATGTATGCAAAAAGCCTGACATAATTGTTAATTTTGCAAAATCACTTTTATAATGAATAAAATCCATTCTCCGCATTGATCAGAAGGGCAATATACATCATTGTTTTGTTGCTTACAGTATGCAATCACGTTTTATCGCAACAGAAAATCGGAGTGATTGCCGACACGCAATCACCGATTTGGATCGAATTATTATGGTCGGAAACCGAACGTAACGTTGAAGCCACCGATACGTTATTTGCCCGCTTGTTGAAAGAACCTGTCGATGCTTTGTTTTTCCTGGGCGATCTGGTAGCTATTGGCAGTTACGCCCGGCACTGGGTTCCTGTTGATGCCTTTTTGGATGCATTACACCAAAAAGGTATTAGAACATACGCCATTCCAGGAAATCACGAATATTCGATACCTGCTGGTTGGGGTATTGCAGATTTTTACAAACGGTTTCCCGATGCACGTAAACTGATCGAGATACAAACCATCGACTCGATAGCCATGGTGCTACTCGACACAAATTACAGTAAGTTAAACCGCAAACAAAAAGAGATACAAGATTTACGATACAAAATTTGTATGGACTCCCTGCAAAACAATCCTGCCGTAAAAGCAATCATCGTATGTACCCATCAACCACCGTTTACCAACAGTACCGGCGTCAGTCCGGATAAAAAAATTGAGGAACGTTTGGTACCAACCTATATGGCAACTCCCAAGGCAGTGTTGTTCTTGAGCGGGCACTCGCACAACCTTGAAAGATTCAGGCAACTGGGAAAAGAATTTTTAGTCATTGGCGGAGGTGGCGGTCTTCGTCAGCCACTATTGACATCCGAAAAGCTGAAATATACCGACCTGATGCACCCGACAGCACGAATCCGGTATTTCTATGTGATCATTGAACGAAAACGGGATAAACTCCATGTAAAAGCAAAAGGTATGAATGCCGATGACTTTTCGGAACATATAGAAAGGCAAATCGTAGAAATAGATATCCGATGACGCTTATAAAAAATGATTAATGGTCAATGGTTAATGATAAATGGAGTAGAAGGTAGAAAATAAGGGTTAAATAAATTTCAAAAATGTCGAATATACTTTACGGGGAGTTTAAGCATTTGAAAGTAAGCCATGTCTACGAGATTTATCTTACGATCTGTCTATCTTGAATATCAGATCGTTTCAAAAACCGCAGGTACTCCCTTTCCCACGCACGGCAAAATAATTCCGCTATGATTTTGGCACCGCCGGGCGAAAAATGAACAAAATCCTTCTGAGCCAAAGGCGGTTCGGCCAATACCCAGCTTGGCATCGAATTTTCACCTCCCATCGCTTCGAACAAATCCCAGAATACGCAACCTGAATCAAATGCCGCGCGACGCTGCGCATCCCGTATCCGGACAATGTTTGGATAGGACCTGTAACCTTCCGGGGAATTCCGGGACATATCATTTACACCGACAACAACGATGACCAGATCAGGCTTTAATGATTTCAAATAATGTATCTGTTGCGACAATTTGCGCGCATAATAGTCATATTTATCAACAATATTAGGGACAACGTTCGCACCAAACTGTAATATTAACATTTTGACATTCAACATACGGAACATTTCTTTCATCTGTTCCGCATTCATGCGTGTAAAGTCCAAACCGGAACTTCCGCGCAAGGGAATGTTATCCACGGCTACACCATTAGCCCCGTCGAGTGTGATTCCGTATAAATCGGGCAACACAGCCGCATGCAATGACAGATGGAATGAGGTTTGTTTTTTCTCAAAACGCCACCATCCTGACGAAACAACATCACAAGCCGGCAATCGTTGCGTTTCGGACTGGTTGACAACCACCGTAAACGGAATAGGTTGTTTTCCGTAAAATAGACGGACATGAGTGAATGAACGAGCGTTACGATATCCGAAATAAAAAGGTTTTAAGCCGATATGCGCAACCGTATCGGACGAACCGGACGACCGGTAACGGGCAAAGTTACCCGCTATGCCGAAACTGTGATTGGAAACAAGCGTATCATTCTTCTTGTCGATTACCGAAAAACGGGTCCATCCAGCGGAAATGTCTTGTTGGAAAGTTAACGAAGCATCGGTTGCCGGGACAATCGGGATCAGACCGATACCCATCCCCCCGAATGTTTTCTGCATATAATTGCGTATGGTAGAAGTAATACGGTCGCCTTCGATCTGCGAATCGCCATAATGCAGAATTCTTATAGGTCTGTCACGCTTATTCGATGTTTTGACAGTACGAAAAAAAGGATCAAACAAAGAATCCCGACCTTCGGGAAATTCAAAGGGATAAGTGTAAGTATATACGCTATCTATGGACGGAAATACCGTCTGGACACTATCTATATTTGAGTGAAGCGAATCATTGACCACCAACGTATCGGGATTGATTGAATCCGGTAACCCAATATCGTAATCGGCAGTATCTACAGATGCGATAATCGTTTGAATATTCTTATATCCGGATGATGTTGGCCGAAACCATGTCCTGTAATCAGGGAAATAAAATGTTTGTTGCCCTATCTTCCATCCGCCGGAAGGAAAAACCAGCGAAACAAGGAAAATAACTGCTATAATACATAGTCCGAACAGGAAAATCTTACGCGGGGTCAAAAGACACAAACACTTATAAGTAATTGAGAATGGAAAATTGAGAATGGAAAATTAATGCAAAGCATATATATTGTAATATACTTAGACGGGTTGTTTGCCAAAATCAACATGCCAACCTCAATCCTTTTTCACATCTTGATATTCGAGTCCCTCGTTGTATATCTGCATAGCCCTGAGACTCATCCCCATGCTTGAATAACCACCATCGTGATAAAGGTTTTGCATGGTTACCTTGCGGGTCAGGTCCGAGAACAATGTAATAATGTAATCGGCACATTCCTCAGCTGTTGCATTGCCCAAAGGCGACATACGATCTGCAAAATCCAGCAGGTTTTCAAATCCCATGATACCGCCGCCGGCCGTAGTCATGGTTGGCGATTGGGAAATGGTATTGATACGAATCTTCTTCTCACGACCGTAAATATATCCGAAACTGCGGGCAATCGACTCCAGCATGGCTTTGGCATCAGCCATATCGTTATAACCGTACAAAGTACGTTGAGCAGCAATATACGAAAGCGCAACCACCGATCCCCAATCATTGATCGCATCCATTTTACGACATGCTTGTAACACCTTGTGGAACGAAATGGCCGATACATCTATGGTTTGCAACAGGTAGTTATAATCCAGGTCGTCGTATGTTTTTCCTTTACGTACGTTGGGTGACATCCCGATGGAATGAAGCACGAAATCAAACTTGCCTCCCAGATATTCCATTCCCTGGTCGATCACTACTTCGAGATCTTCCACTTTGGTTGCATCGGCAGGGATGACAATAGTTTTGCATTCATCGGCTAATTCTTTCACTGTCCCCATTCGCAGCGAAACCGGAGTATTGCTCAACACAAATGCAGCGCCTTCTTCATGGGCACGTATGGCAGTTTTCCACGCGATGGACTTATCATTCAGAGCTCCAAAAATCAGCCCTTTTTTTCCTTTCAATAAATTATATGACATGATCATTCAGATTAGATATTACCTTGTTCCCCGTAAACAATACATCAATCGTGTCCCCGGATTACAGGCAGAATACAACAAAATCTCAAAAAGGGAACAGTTCGTATGTCCCTAATTTTGACAGGTCAAAGATAGTATAATCTTTCCGTATCCGAATATCTCTGAAATTGATTGAAGATGGCTAAAACTGCATCAGTATCTGTTCGATTGTCCTCGGGTAATATTTATGTTCCAGGAAGTGTATTTTGTGGGCAAGAGTTTCGGGCGTATCGGAAAGATCAACCCAACACTTGGCCTGCATGATAACGGATCCTTCATCATATTGTTCGTTGACATAGTGAATGGTAATACCCGATTCTGTTTCGTGATTTTCGACCACAGCCTGATGCACCCGCTCGCCATACATTCCCTTTCCACCATATCGAGGAAGAAGTGCAGGATGAATATTAACAATTTTGTGGGGAAAGGCATGAACGATCTTTTCAGGAACTCTCCATAAGAAACCTGCCAGCACGATCAGATCGGGATCAAGTTGTTTAAGCTGGTTAAGAATTGTATCTGTATTGTAAAACTCCTCTTTGCCGAATGTTACAGCCGGAACATGAAGCATCTTTGCACGTTCCAACACGTACGCATCCGAACGATTGGAATATATTCTGGAAACACTTGCCGTACCGGTATTCGAAAAATACTCAATAATCTGTTGAGCATTCGAACCCGATCCGGATGCAAAAATGACTAACCGCCTCATAAATCCTACCACTTATATTTAGTATGCAAATGTAGTATAAAAAACCCCATAAAATGGAACGGCATATTATGTCATATCTGTAATCTGCATTTTTTTTGACGAACGGATTAAAGACAAAAATCCATAAAGAATGTATTTTTATATAATGAGCTAAAAATAAAATATTTAACACTTATATCGCAAATAGAGTAAAGTTGACCAACGTATCTGCTTTTGCGATAAAAATGGTTTTTGAAATCGTTGCTTAAACGTTTAAGCAACGATTTCAAAAACCATTTTTCTTTTTGTAGAATTTATTTTCCCGGTCGACCACGCTTCAAAAAGCGTTGAAAAGGTAGGTTGAATTGTTGGCTTTCAGGAAAAATTCCGGCATTAGCCGAACGTACATCTTCAATAACATAAAACAGCGACGGATCAAAATCGGTCAATATTTGTTCCACCTGATCAAATGTCTTCCGATTGATCACCGCGTATAGGATGTTGACTCTTCCGACCGATCCGTCGCCTTCAATCAGCGTTGTCCCGAACCTGGCTTCGTTGAGCTTCTTCTGAAGCGGCTTGAGATCTTTCGGGGAAAATACTTTAATCAGTTGTACTCCTAAGGCGATACGTTCTTCAATGTTCATCCCGATAAAATTACCTGCTGCGTACCCTCCGGCATAAGCAATATAACAAACAATGTTATCAACATTCTTAAGTATCTCGCTGATCACGACAATCCAGATAAATACTTCAAAAAAACCGAACAACGGCGCAAGGTTCTTCTTTCCTTTGGATACAAATACAATGCGCAATGTGCCGATACTCACATCGCAAATGCGTGCAAAAAAAATAATCAATGGCAGTATAATATACTGATAAGTTTCTTCACTGAAAAAATCACTCACCTGTTATAGTTTATTAATTACTCGTTTTTAGTTGTTCCAATTCACCGATAAACGGTATGTTATTCAACACCTCCAATTCCACGATCTTTTGAATATATATCCATTTGCATGAACTTGGATACTTTTAGCTAACCGACAGCCTTTGCATTTTTCATAAACTTCTGAAGCTTGTCTACATTCTTTTCATTTTTGAAAGCCTCCTTGATAAATCATCAGTCAACGAAGAATAACTTTGTATGCAAAAAGCTTTTTCATACAAAATTACATTTAAATAGATTATTATGGATGATTATTTGTAAAAATTTAACAATTAACTTTTATTTGTTTTTATGACCGCCAATAGGTATTCCCACTCCTGCCTGATACGTTTGGTTTTTTGCATTGAACAGTTCTCCATCTTTTATTGTATTAACCAATCCTTGTGCAAATCGTACATTGATCCGCAGCCCTGTCCCCTTCATCAACCGCCACTGTATATCGACCGCTACTCCTGCATCCATCAACGTGATATAGTCGCGTATGTGGGTACGATAGGTAAAAATGCCATCATCCGACTTTTCCTGATAGGTGTCAGTACCTTTTACATTGAGCGCCACTTGCGGCCCCACAGACAATGCCCAGCTTCGATTTAACTGGTAGCGAAACAAGGGTGTCAGTTCGAGATAGGTAAGGTGTCTTTTAACAGAAACGCCATCAGACAATTGTATATCTGTTTGATTAAGCCAGTAATTCTGCGGGATGTTCCGGCCACCTTTGGGCGATTTGAACATGAAGTAATTTGCTAATGACAAACGTTCGGAAAATTTCCAGTCGAGATAAGCCCCAAACGAGAAGCCAACATCCAGCCGGTCGTCGATACCTGTAAACTGAAATCCTTGGGCAGCCAACTGGACTCCCATTTCCATCTTGCCGTTACTAAGCTTATCGCCAAAAACCAAAGCGATCAAAACTTGGCCACAAACCATACGACAAGATAAAAGCAGTATAATGATACAATATGATTTTTTTAACATAATGCCTGACAGTATTTAGAAGTATAACACTGCAAGCTTAGGAATGTTTAGGTGTTCGATAAACAAAGGAGTTACCGAATCCGGCAACCCCTTGTAAGTATATAGATTTGACTAACGACTATTGATTGGGTTTCAATGTCTCCATTTCTTTCAGTCTTTTCATGGCCTCCTGCTGTTTAAGCAATCCATAGTTGATTCCCGACGGATTTAAAGTACTTCCGGTCTGATAAGGATATTTTTCAAAATCAGCAAAAAAGTCTTTTACCTGTGTTTGAATAGGAACCAATAACCACATTTGCTGCATACTCCATTCGGTCTCCAATCCACTCTCATCTTTGCGTTCATAAGGATCCATACGTAGGTTATATACTCTTGCCCAAGAAGTAACTTCGCGATGGGAAGTAGCAATATTTCCTTCGGAAGCAACGGCAAAGGCCACTTTCCAGTCGTTCCAGCGGATAGCATTCAAATTACCTCCCTGATCAAAATACATGACATTTTCACGCGGGCCTTTTGTTTCTTTTCCCTGGAAATAAGGCATAAAATTATATCCATCCAGATGAACTTTGAATGTTTTACCTGCACCACTCCAACCTTTGGCCATTTTTTCCCTGATGTCGGGAACACCTGCTGCTGCACACAGAGTAGGGAACATGTCGATCAATGATATGATTTCGTTACATTCAGTTCCGGCTTTGATTACACCAGGCCAACGTATCAGCATCGGGATACGGAAACCTCCTTCCCAGGTTGTACCTTTTTCACCCTTGAACGGCATCATACCGCCGTCGGGCCACGAAGCTACCTCTCCGCCATTGTCGGTGGCATATACAACAATTGTATTTTCGGTGATCCCGAGATCATCCAATTGTTTTAACAATTCGCCGATCATATTGTCGTGCTCCTTCATGCCGTCAGCTTCGATGCCTTTACCTGTAAGTCCAACCGATGCCGGTTTTAGATGGGTGAACACATGCATTCGGGTAGTATTGAACCACACAAAAAATGGTTTATCTGCTTTTACCTGCCTGCCCACGAAATCTTTGTAGGCAGTAAAAAACTCTTCATCAATGATTTCCATCCGTTTTTTAGTTAACGGCCCAGTATCTTCCACCTTGCCGTCAGCAGTTGAACGCAATACTCCACGCGGTCCATATTTTTTGCGAAATTCAGGATCTTTAGGATAGAAATAACCTTCGGGTTCTTCTTCTGCATTCAGATGGTAGAGGTTTCCGAAAAATTCGTCAAAACCATGTTTTGTAGGCAGGTGTTTATCCTGATCACCCAGGTGGTTTTTACCAAATTGTCCGGTAGCATAGCCCTGCGCTTTCATCACATTGGCAATGGTTGGCATCCAGTCGGTAATTCCATGATCATCACCTGGCATCCCGATGGTGAGCAAACCCGTACGAAATGGCTCCTGCCCAAGAATAAATGCAGCCCGGCCAGCCGTACAACTTTGTTGCCCGTAAGCATCGGTAAATATAGCTCCTTCGTGATACAAACGGTCAATATTGGGTGTACGGTATCCCATCATCCCACGCGTATAGGCGCTAATTTGTGACTGCCCGATATCATCACCGAAAATAACCACGATGTTGGGTTTTTTCTGTGCAAAACTGTTGTCAACAAAAATAAACCCCATCAAAATTGCTGTTGCTATGAGAAACAGGCTCATTGTTACTTTTCTATGCATATGACATATTTTTATTGATTAATATTAAATATGAATGATATATGTACAACAAAGCTATAGCGGGTTTGTTTTGTCAATGTTGGCTTATATAAGTTCGAATAATCGATTGTAGCCTACAATTGCGTTTGTAAATCTCTATAAATTACAACACAAAACCTTTTTCCCCTCTGAAATTTGTAGCCTCCGGATTTAGGAAGTTATGTTTTAGACTATCTTTGCATGAAACAAAATCATATCAATATGAATTTAGAACAGCTGGTGCGTCCCAATATCTGGAATCTAAAACCCTATTCGTCGGCGCGTGATGAGTTTCATGGCGAAGCGTCTGTGTACCTGGACGCCAATGAAAATCCATATAATACACCGCTTAATCGTTATCCTGATCCCTTGCAATGGAAAGTCAAGGAAGAAATTGCTAAACTAAAGGGTGTGGATAAAGAACAGATATTTCTCGGCAACGGAAGCGACGAACCGATTGATTTGGTATACCGCGTATTTTGCGAGCCGGGTGTGGACAATGTTGTGGCCATTGACCCTACATATGGTATGTATCAGGTAGCGGCTGGAATTAACAATGTGGATTACCGGAAGGTATTATTGAACGACCGGTTCGATTTTCTGGCAGACAATCTGCTTCGAGCTACCGACAAACATACAAAGCTGATATTCCTGTGCTCACCCAACAACCCGACAGGAAATAACCTAGATCGTGGAGAAATCCTGAAAACTATTCGTGAATTCGAGGGATTAGTTGTATTGGACGAAGCCTATATTGATTTTTCATCACAAACCTCCATGCTTGGCGAACTGGATCGGTTCCCCAACCTAATTGTCTTGCAGACATTCTCGAAGGCATGGGGTAGCGCCGCCGCTCGGCTCGGAATGGCATTTGCCAACCCTGATATCGTCCGTATCATGAATAAGGTGAAATATCCATACAACATCAACCAATTGACCCAGGATTATGCCATGCAAATGCTTGCAAAAGCCTCGTCGGTAAAGGACTGGATAAAGATACTTCTGTTGGAACGGACCAGGTTGCAGGATCAGTTATCAGGTTTATCTTGTATTGAAACCATATACCCGACAGATGCAAATTTTATTCTTGTTAAAGTACCCGATTCAGGCGCTATTTATCAGACATTAGTAAAAAGCGGAATCATTGTCCGCAACCGTAGCCTGATATCGCTTTGTGGTAACTGCCTACGGGTGACGGTGGGAACTCCATCGGAAAATGAAAAGTTGATAACAGCCTTGAAGAATTTGTAACATTTGATATGTATACTTTTGAAACGCATATAAGGGTCCGGTATGGCGAAACCGATCAGATGGGGTATGTTTACTATGGCAACTATCCATTGTATTACGAAGTTGGCCGTACCGAAATGCTTCGTTCGTTGGGACTGAGCTACCGAACAATGGAAGCCGAAGACATACTGTTGCCGGTACGTTCGCTGGATGTCAGGTATATCGAACCGGCACGATACGACGATTTGCTGACGTTGCGGGTTATCCTCAAGGAAATGCCAACTGTCCGCATACATTTTCATTATGAATTGTACAACGAACAAAAAACGCTCTTGAATACAGGCGAAACCGTGCTGGTATTTGTTGACGCAAAAACGCGGAAACCAAGGAAAGCGCCACAAACATTAATAACAGAACTGGAAAAATATTTTGAGTGATGGTTATCATCGATAATCTATTCTATCATTAAAAATCCAATCAATTTCCAGATAATCGACATATAGCTAATGCATTGATTTTGAAAAAATCATTCATTTAAATCAATCCTTATGGATAAGAGCAATATATGCTCAGCGGTTGTTATGTCTAATTTTATTTTGATAGATTATACAAGTGTTCACTGGCCTGCCAAACAGTTTTTCAACAAAGTGTCGTTTGTTGAATTTGTAACAAAATTCATCCGCAGGCACTTAGGTTTCATGTGATGAAACACGCCTAAAAGCAACAGGCAGAGATACCCTTTGAGCAACATTCTGATATCCGACAGGATTATAAATTGTCAATGGAACCGACTCAAATCTATAATAAACCTAGGATAAGGGTGCAGCACTGACCAAGCTTGCCTTATGGTACAATAAACTGGAGAATATGGGTATAAAATTCTTCAATTCCGTTATAGAAACCATAAAAAACAATTATGTAACCATTATCAACTACTTTGAACAACGCAGCACAAATGCTTCAGCGAAAAAAGGCTTTTAGAAGTCAGTTCAGAGGAGTCAGGGATATACCCTTTTTCATTTTCAAATTATCTAAATTATTTGCTTGAAAAAGAAACGCCAACATGTTTTTTATCTTGATCCCTTTTTCATTGAGCCGTATTTTCGTCAGTAATTCAAAAATCGGGTAGGAGAAACGGGATTATTTCCCGTTTCGACCTCCCACACCACCCGGCATACCGTTCGGTACCAAGGCGGTTCCGTGCTTTGACACATTACTGCGTGTGAGATGTTGTTTTCAGTTATCCCTTCGGGACG
>JAVBNI010000134.1:0-5466 GCA_031551645.1 Bacteroidales bacterium
TTGTGACGGGTTCGAAAACGTGGTAGCAGCTTGCCCTGTTCCGATCGTTATTGCCGGAGGAAAGAAACTGCCGGAAAAGGAAGCGCTGGAACTTTGCTATAAGGCCATTAACGACGGCGCTGCCGGAGTGGATATGGGACGTAATGTTTTCCAGTCCGAAAACCCGGTTGCCATGATCCAAGCCGTAAAAGGTGTGGTGCATGACAATCTGTCTGTAGATCAGGCTTTTGAAATGTTCAAAGACTTATCGGCTAAATAATCAGCTGGATTTTTAGTCATTATAATATCAGACAGGATTTACAGGATATACAGGATTTTTTGATCGCCGAAGGTGATCTATCTTGTTCATCCTGTAAATCCTGTCCAATACTATTTTCTTTTTGGTAATTTATCATTGGTACTATGTTGATGTTGCCGTCCCCAAAGATTCAATTTAAAACCAGTTGAATACCAACTGTTATCAAGTCGGATTTTCAACTTCGGCATGGTTATTGCGATGGAGGATGCCAATAATCCGGGCTTTGCGCTCATTCAGATTAACTCACTTGTAATCCAGCATTTACATTTCAGTTTTCCTGCATCTTTCGGATCGTTCCAAGAAATTGGATTGTTGAACGCTCTGCCTACTAAATATTTTATATGTTATTTTCTGATTTAAATTTGAGCAGTCAACTGCTTCAAACACTCTCCGGGCTTGGATATCAAAAGCCCACACCTATCCAGGAACAAGCTATTCCGGTTATCTTGAAGGGGAAGGATATTTTTGGATGTGCACAAACAGGCACGGGAAAAACCGCTGCTTTTGCACTACCTATGTTACAGATGCTTTGTGCAACAAATTCCGCCAAACGCAATATCCGAGCACTGATACTCGCACCTACCCGCGAATTGGCCATCCAAATTGACGACAACTTTGCAGAATACGGAAAAGGGATGCGTCTGAACCATACGGTAATATACGGCGGCGTATCGCAAACCAACCAGGTGAAAGCGCTCCAAAAAGGAACGGATATACTTATCGCCACACCCGGACGATTGCTCGATCTAATCCAACAAGGGTACATCAAATTGGGCGGGATTGAATTCTTTGTGCTCGACGAGGCTGATCGTATGTTGGATATGGGATTCATCCCCGATGTAAAAAAAATCATCGCATTGTTGCCAGCCAAACAGCAAACCTTGTTTTTCTCCGCCACCATTACCTCCGATGTAAAACGATTATCGGAATCCTTGCTTACCGATGCAGTGCGGATCAATATCGCACCGATTTCTCCTGCTTCGGACATGGTGGAACAATCCGTATATTACGTGGAAAAAGAAGACAAGCGGGAACTGCTGAACCACCTGCTTTCGGACGGGCAAATAGAAAATGCGCTGATATTCACCCGCACCAGGCGCAATGCCGACAAGGTAGCCAAAGCGCTGAACCGGAACGGAATTAAAGCCGAGGCGATCCACGGCGATAAGTCACAAGGCGCACGTCAACGTATCCTGAATAGTTTCCGGGAAAAATCACTGCGTGTGTTAGTCGCTACTGATCTCGCTTCGCGCGGTATCGATGTGGACAAACTAAGCCATGTGATTAATTTCGAAATTCCTGAAACAGCCGAAACATACGTGCACCGTATTGGTCGAACAGGCCGTGCAGGTTGGAAAGGCACTGCCATTTCCTTTTGTGCACGCGACGAAAAGCCCTATCTGAAAAATATAGGTAAATTCATCAATAAGGAAATCAAAGTTGTTGAGAAATAGTTACAGGTTACAAGTTACGAGACCTGTAACTATTTGGAATACCAAAATATTCCTCTACCTTTGTAACATTAAATAATCGTTAAGTCTTTTTTAAAGTTTTTTGAGTTGATTCTTTTGTCACAATTTAAAGATACATCCCCAGCACTCTTTACTCAATTACTTAACACAAATCAATTTTTAAATGAATATTTACGTAGCAAACCTGAGTTATCGGGTAAGTAGCGAAGATCTGGAAGGTATCTTTGCTGAGTATGGGGCAGTATCATCTGCCAAAGTAATTACCGACAAGCTTTCGGGACGTTCGAGAGGTTTCGGATTTGTTGAAATGCCTGACGAAGCGGAAGCCAACAAAGCCATCGAGGAACTGAACGGTGCCGAATATGACGGTAAAGAAATCGCTGTTTCGGTTGCCAAACCGAAGACCGAATTCTCCAACCAACGGAGAGACAATGGCAACGGTGGTTACCGGGGCAATTCGGGTAACGGTGGTTACCGGAGTAATTCGAGATACTAAAGTTAAGTTTTAAAAAGGAGGGACTTTCCCTCCTTTTTTATCCTATAATTTTTTTTACCACAAAATAAAAACCTTATACATAATAATGGCAAGACCAGCATCATTTAATAAACGAGAATTAGAACAAAGAAAAGAGAGCAAACGGAAGAAAAAACAACAGAAAAAAGACGACCGGAAGTCAAGTACCGGCAGATCATTTGAAGACATGATCGCCTATGTCGACGAGAATGGGCTTATTGTAGACTCACCGCCCGATGCTACGCAAAAGAGTGAAATAGATGCAACAACCATCGAGGTATCTGTTCCCAAGAAAATAGAAACCGAAGAGGATCGGATCTTAAAGGGAA
Organism: Bacteroidales bacterium; assembly: GCA_031551645.1. Taxonomy (GTDB): domain Bacteria; phylum Bacteroidota; class Bacteroidia; order Bacteroidales; family UBA4181; genus JAIRLS01. Next base: position 2,614 of record JAVBNI010000134.1, read on the forward strand.
GAGTTGAGTATTTCAGTGCATCCAAAGGCTACGGTTTCATAAAAGACCTAAACAGTATCGAAAAATATTTTTTCCATGTCAACAATACTCTGGACGCAGTGGCCGAGCACGATATGGTTACTTTTGAACTCATACGCGGGAACAAAGGAATGAATGCTACCAACATCAAGCTTTTCAAATAATAAGAAATAAACGTAGCGCTTATAAATACTACCATTCGTCATTGCGAGAGGCTACCCCAAAAAAATGTGGCACAATGCGGTTATGACAGATTGTCTTAAAATCAGCGATTTACGCAAATCTGTCATTGGTAATCGCGAGCCCGCCTGAATGACAAAGCCGGGCAGGATACGAGCGATGAAGCAATCTAACTTTGCACAACTTAGCGTAAGCGACCTCACCGCAAGGTAAAGCTTGACCGTGAAAGGTATAAAATTGAATTACTGGACGTTTAAAACAACAATTGGTGGTAAAAGAATATTTTTTGTTTCATAATAATTAAAAATTGTTTAATTCGTGTTCGCACACGAGCCTCATATTGATAATCCGTGTGCGAACACGATATAAACATAAAATTCAATTTCTGTTCATGATTGTCTTTTGGTGTTCAATAGACTCCTCATGGATGGCTTCATAGATTTTTTGTACAAAGTCGGCGCTTAATCCTTTGGAGAGTCCGATGTTGATCCTGCGTTTCAGCAAATTACTCCAACGATTGGATTGCAGGATAGTCACATTATTTGCTTTCTTGAAAGCGCCTATTTTTTCGGCAATAGCCATACGTTGCTCCATCAGCTCCAATACCTCGTCATCCAGTTTGTCAATCTTCAACCGTAGTTCTTCCAACGTTACAGCATTTTTGTTGTCCACTTCCTGCGAACGAAGTATCAGGTTTTTAATGATATAATTCAAATGTTCCGGAGTTACCTGTTGGGCTGCGTCGCTCCATGCTTTTTCCGGATCACAATGCGTTTCGATGATCAGCCCGTCGAAGTTGAGGTCCATAGCCGACTGGCATAAATCCATGATCAGATCACGGCGCCCTCCGATATGGCTGGGATCATTAATGATCGGCAATCCCGGCACGCGACGGCGTAGCTCGATAGGTATCTGCCAATGCGGTTTGTTACGGAATTCGCTCTCTTCGTAGCTTGAAAAACCACGATGTATCGCTCCGATATGTGTGATGCCTGCAGCGTTGATACGTTCCAATGCCCCGATCCACAATTCCACATCGGGATTTACAGGATTTTTCACCAATACTGTAATGTTCACTCCCTTTAAACTATCGGCAATTTCCTGTACGGCAAAAGGATTAGCTGATGTACGGGCTCCAATCCATAATACATCGATGCCATGTTTCAACGCCTCGTAGACATGTTTTACATTAGCCACTTCCGTTGCTACGCGCATTCCTGTCTCTTCTTTTACCTTTTGCAGCCAGGAAAGGCCTATAGACCCCACACCTTCGAATGCATTCGGCCGGGTACGCGGCTTCCATATGCCCGCACGAAATACTTGTATTCCTATTGCTGCCAATTGACGAGCCGTATCCATCACTTGTTCTTCACTTTCAGCACTGCACGGACCCGCTATAATCAACGGTTTACTGCAATCGACACCTGGAACCAACGTATCGGAAATATTTAATTTGATTTCCATCTTCTTATGTTTATTATTTTTATAAGGTTTACAAAGTTTGTAACGTTCATAACGTTTTAAGTATTTTTGGATAAATAATCTATGTTTTTATTTGATGTATCATACTTATTTAATGCATTCTACGTTTTCAACTTTCAATTATTTATATGTCATCATTTATCATTAACCACTCATCATTAATCATTATTTTTCATTCCATTATCACTTGCCCTTTACAGTATTCCCCCATGATACGTAAATCACTGATAAAAGGTGCTGCCGAAGCCAATGATTGTCGATAGATGTCCGGATCACTAAATTCCAGGTCGACATAAAAGAGGTATTCCCATTCTTTCCCGATGATGGGCAATGACTGTATTTTACTTAAATTGATATTGAAATATGAGAAAATCGACAATACTTTTGCAAGGCTCCCTATTTCGTGTGCCAGAGCAAAAGAAATTGAAGCCTTATTAGCGACAGGCGCTTCTTTCGGAAGGTATTCCTTGTCGGTCATGATCAGGAAGCGAGTGTAATTTTTCTTGTTGGTTTCGATGCTTGATGATAATATTTCCAAGTCGAATTTTTCAGCAGCGTAACGGCTACCTATAGCGCCTACTCCTTTCAGCCCGTTTACGCTGATATCGCGCATGCAGGAAGCAGTATCGCGCCCTCCGATAAGCCTGATATGCGGGTATTTATCGAAAAAGGGTTTCGATTGCAGAATGGCCATCGGATGGGAATACACTTCATGCAAATCTTCGATGGTTTGCCCGGGCAACGCGGCCAGGTTTTGGCAAACCCGCAGATATATCTCACCTGTAATTTGCAGATCCGACTCGTTGATCAGATTATAATTGGGCAGAATGCTACCAGCGACAGAATTTTCGATGGCAGATATAGCATGCTGGGCAGCTCCTTGTTTCATTAACCGGAACAAGTCGTCGAACGACTCGCTGGTGACGATTTCCACATCTACATCCTTGAAATAATGGAGCGCCGCTATCTCGTGAAAGGTACCATAACCTCCCATAATTGCTACTTTAATACATTTTTCGACCATATGATGGCATTAAATCGGGTAGGAGAAACGGGATTATTTCCCGTTTCGACCTCCCACACCACCCGGCATACCGTTCGGTACCAAGGCGGTTCCGTGCTTTGACACATTACTGCGTGTGAGATGTTGTTTTCAGTTATCCCTTCGGGACG
>JAVBNI010000121.1:0-3146 GCA_031551645.1 Bacteroidales bacterium
TTGTCCATTGTATTCAATTCCGTAAGTGATCGTAGCCCAACCATAATTCTTGCCGGGTTTTATCAAATTAATCTCATCACCTCCGCGAGGTCCCATTTCCGACAACCATAGTTCCCGGGTAACAGGGTGAATGGCCAACCCTTGCGCGTTTCTATGCCCGTAAGAATAGATTTCGGGCAGTGCACCTTCGGTATTGACAAACGGATTTCCGCTCACCGGTTCTCCATCGGGTGTAATATGCATTACTTTGCCGTATCCGTTGTCGAGCAACTGGGCTTTGGGTCTGGTTGCCAGGTCGGAACGTTCGCCGGTCGATACGAAAATATTCCCATTGGTATCGAAAACAATACGGCTTCCAAAATGCATACTGTTATCGTAGTAGGGTATGGCTCTATAAATTATCTGAAAATTTTCGATTTTTTTTTCGTCGGCAGAAAGTGTCCCTTTGCCTACGGCTGTGAGTGAACCCTGAGTCCTTTTTTCCGCCAAAGTAAAATAGAGTACCCGGCTTGTCTCAAAATCCGGTGCAGGAGCTACATCCAACAATCCTCCCTGTCCTCTGTCATCTACTTCGGGAAAACCTGTAATGGGACTGCTAAGCTGGCCGATAGTGGTAGCGATGCGTAGTGCGCCTGCTTTTTCAGTTATTACCAATCTACCGTCGGGAAGGGATGTTACCGCCCATGGTTTTGATAGCCCATCCGCAATGATTGTCACTTGATAAGGGGTAGTTGTTTTTACACCTGCCACTCGTGTTTGTCCTTCAAATGCCGATTTATAGTTCGTGTTGGGCTGTTGGGTTTCCACAGGAGGATATGTTTGAGGCTCATCTTCCGGCGGGGTATCTTGATTGCAAAATGCGAATGCAGATAGAATAAGCATCGATGATATGCCTGCTGTTATATTCCTAAAATAGTTCATACCTGATATTTTTAATTTTATTTGCTACTGAGTGGCTCGTACTATGTTTTATATAACAATTTGTATGACAGACTTGTTTTGCTTGTGATTTATTCCGACAACTATCGGGACACAGTGCAGATATCAGGAGAAGGCGAATCAGAAGCATATTGAAACAATGGCATGTAAGCCAACCAAAAAATAAGGCAAATATTTTTTCCAATCCCTATATTGCTTATCCAGTTTATTTTATTTAAAATTGCCTCTTGAATCGCCCATCAATCGTTGCGAGCGTAATCTATGTATCGGAATAATTATCAGTATTTTGAATTTCCGAAAGTATGAATAAGACCGTAAAAGAAACCAGGTTAAAATTTGTAATATTTCATTGAATTTGATTAAAGCATTAACAGATGGAACCGATCAAAAGGTATTGTCCCGAATGTGACTATGATACAAGCCAAAGAATAGAGTTGTTACAGTCTGATGGTCAGGAAGGAATGAAGGTATATATTTGCAATAAATGCGGCGAAAGTATCGGTTTTGTGGAGGATGAGAAATTCTTATCCAAAACGAAACATCTCTGGGAAAAGAAATTATAAACCAAACAATCGAATCATGAAAACCGATATCAGTTTATCAATTGATCATCCATATTTTAATGAGCCTTATAGAACGCGGATTGAATGGGATTTCCCCTTTTTACCGAGGGAAGGAGAATTTATTAATGGCTGGATATGGATTGATGAGCGCATAAGCCTAAAGGACATTAAACCTTATTTGTCATCAGAAGGCAAGGAAAGCCTGCAAAAGTGGGAAGGCGAAATCTCCGATTGGATGTATGAAGTATCAATTGCGGCAGGAGATGTCAGGTCAGTTTCTTACTACAGGGATAAGAACGATCCCAAAAAGATTGTAGCACACTTGTCGTTATGTGAATTGAATCCTTAGTTGTTATTTATGACAAAGTTACAGTTCAATAGTGCCATATATTCCACCTTAATATGAATTTTTTGTTTAATTCCAAGTATGCTCCATTAACCAATAGAATAGCATTTCTTCATGCCCCCATTGGTGATGTGCTGAAAGCGCATGAAAATTGGGCTAAGAACCTTGTTGAACCCATTCCCTACAAAATAATGATACATAAAGGTAGCTTTGAATCTCTTCTCGAAAGTTCTTTGTCATTCAAATATCCATGTCGAGATATCATTCTTCAAACATCAACTCATTGGACTGCTTATTATCACAATCAGCTTACAATAACATATTTTGCAGAAAGAATTTCAAGAATATTGAGCATTGAAACAATTATTGCAGAAGCACTTCCTTCATATTTTGGTAAAGTAATAAATGGATGGGGAGGAGGAATGTTCTCCTATTTTAATAAAGGTGAGTTGGTCCGGAATCTGATGTTATCTGATCAGGATAGATGGGAATTTGATATATATGGAACACCTTTCCCTTTTGAAGATGTGGAAAAATACAAGGAAAGATATGTCCGTAATCGCTTTACAATTGAAATGTTGAATAATTATCTACAGGAATTTGGGATAGATTTTTTCAATGAAAATTTTTATATGCCTGAAGGAGGCCAAGCATATATTATTGAGCAGGTTCGACAACCGTGGCCAAACGAAGAAACTATGACTTTAGCAGAAATAAGAAATCATTTAAAGTATGAGTAGTGAAATAATCCATTACTAAGCGACTCATATCACACTTAACGCGGATAAAATGAAAAAGAAGGATTTGTTTCTAAATATTATTGAGCCCCAATTTGGAGAAATTTTGAAACCATTGGGATTTAGTCCCATTGTAAAAGAATCAGCATATATCGCAGATAGACCGTGGGGATTTGATAAGATATTAATGCCTATTTTGTCTTATGGAAATAGTAGGGTAATTACTCCAAGATATTGTAGACGGTTCAAAATAGTTGAAAATATAATAGACGAATTCTGTAATACATTACATGTTGGAACTCCTTTTGGTTTGACATTGATAATTACAGAATATAGTTTAGATCTAATTTCAGATGGAGTTAAATTTTATGATATAATTGATTACGAAGGTCAAGTCTCTCAAAAAGATATTGATAATTTGGCTTAATAGTCATTTTTCAGGCTAAAATCCTTGGAAAGTCTTATCTTTATTGGATTTAAAGCCACTCAAAGTATATGAATCGAAAAAATGCTTTTACTGCCACTGTTCCATTACCAAGAAAAATGGATTTAAAAATGGGG
>JAVBNI010000152.1:0-31968 GCA_031551645.1 Bacteroidales bacterium
GAGAAACCGGGATGCTGCAACAGGTTGCCTATTTCCTTGTCGGGGCAATTAGCTGCCGGTTGCACAAGAATAATCGCTGCCACCACAATGTTCCGTTTGTAGCATTCGGTAAGCGATGCGTCCAAGGCGTTAATCTGGTTCCTGTCAAAATAATAGCTTTTGCCGCCATACTTGTGCTCGATGTCGTTGCCGTTTTGCTGGCTCCACATGTAGGCCGTGAACGGCACATTGACCGTTACACTGGTAATCCCGAGATCAGCCAAGTCCTGACATTGCAGGCCGTGGTTGAAATATCCGCCCAGACCCTTTTTGCTTGCAGGCTTTACCTGCGTGGTAACTTGGTTAGCATATATTTTGTCGGGATAACGTGCGTGAGAGACAATTATATCGCCGCATCCGCCGGTTCTTTTTTTTGCAATCACCCATTTGGACAGTGTACGATCGTAATTAAACCCGTCCCGCAACGCAAAGCGCTCAAAGGTTTCGGAAAATGCCGGTGAACTTAACGGGCGGCTCAGCGTAAAATCGTTGAGTTGTGCTACATCCAAGTAAGGCGGTATTTCGCAAAGGACAAAACTTCCATCGCCCGTGTAATTGCCTTTAACAGTGATGGTGTTTGTCCCGGCGTCCACTTCGGTGATAAAAGACGTGTATCTTGTATCCAAGTATTTCCTGATGTTTTCGCCAAACTGCTTGTCGGATGCTATTTTCTCTTCCTTAGCTTCCTCTTCCGTCTTCTCGGCCGCCGTCATTCCCCTGAAATGAATGTTCCGCAGTTCTATTTCGTAACCGGCGTCGTTGCCAAAATCCAAACGCAGGTATTGCCCGGCGCTTCCCCACGAGGTTTCGGCAAGAGGCGTTTTCAGCACCACCGCCCATTCTGTCCACGAACCCGATACCGGAACTTTTCCACTTTTCATGGAACGTTGTTCCGTGACCGGCTCGGCAAAAAATACCTGTATGAATTCCAGCTCCTTGCTGCTTTTGTATTCGAAACAAAGCACCACCGAATCGGCCGGATTTGCTTTCGCCAGTTTGCCGGTCGACACATAGGGATCTTGTTCCGTGGTGATCACCTTAAAGTGATAGTCGTCCGACATTTTGGTGACGGTCATGTTGTGGGCCGTTTCGGGTAACAACTTCAAATACTCGTATTTTTTTACCGAAGGAGGGGCAACTGGGGTTTCCGTATCTTTGTCTTTCTTACACGAGGCAAGACCCGGTAAAAGGAAAAATACGGCAATAAACGCCAAAATCAGTGTTCTATTTGAGGAAATCCGGCTGTTTTTCAATAATATATCCGCCATATTATGAGTATATTTTGTTAATAACGAGTCCAAACACAATAGTATTATAGATGAACCGTGTTCGAAAACGATATTAACATATTAGTGCAAGACTTGGTTAGTTGGCGTAGTCTGGAGACTACGTCAAACGTGGACCGGACCTGCCAGCAGGTCAAGTACGACAATTATATTTCCACAGTTAACCATTGATCAGAAAGCGTCGTGTCGATATTCAACACCAACTTGCCTCCGGTAACTTCGGACTTTACGGTTTTCTTACCCAACTTTACCACCGGCTTTTTGCCTTTTAATGGAAGCGGGAGCGATACACGCCCTTCACCTGCTATTTGCACCTTGTAGGCAGACAAACCTTCGGACTCGGGGATAAAAATAACTTTACCCAAAGGCTTGTCGGCGAAAGTATGGGTGGTACCGTTGAGCGTGACGGCATTGCATTCGCTGCCTATGAAGGCTGTCAGCCGGTTCTGGGTATCGGTACGGAACGCCAGCCACAATCTCCCTTTGTAGCTGATTTCGTGTCCGTTGATCTTTGCGCCATTCAACTCTACCCTGTCCGTAGGTAACGGATTTTTGGCCAACGCTTCGGCATCCTTTTCGGCATTGCGCGAGAAACCGCCTTCCCAACTTTCGGGATGCGTGCGGTAATGGCGAACAATCATGGTGGTGGTATTGGGGAAAGTAGTGACGAAATAGTCGGAAGTACGCGATACATACGAAGGGTTGTCGTTTACGCCGGGGAAACGACCGGTGGCGGGATAAGCGCCGGCAGCGTCCAGTACTTCGAACATGGTGCGCGTTTCGTATCCAAGGCTTTGCGATTGGTCGTCACGCGGACGGAATCCTAAGTAGTAGAATGCACCCTTGCCTTTTACGGTCATTGCACCGATGGTTTTGTCGCCACACTTGGCAATCGCTTGGCCGCCGGATATTTCCACGGGGTATATCCTGTCCACCAGGAAATCGGTCAATACCGTCTGCTGCGATATGGCTGCAAATTTGTTGACGAAGGATATTTCCCTGCCTGCAGCTATTTCGCCCATGAAACGGTCGTGTTTGTATTGAATGCCGAACATCCGCTGCCATTGTGCGGTACAATCCTCGCCTGCGGAGTTGAGCATCGGGGGAGCGCTGAACCAGACCACTTTGCCGCCGCTTTCCACGAAACGTTCCATCATGTCCAGCAATCCCTTTTCGGGCAATGGTTCGAACATTGCTACCAACGTCCCGTAGGTTTTTTCTTTTACTTTAATTTTACCGTTGGGCAATACTTCGCCCAATTGCATCAGCTTTTCGGCAGTCAGATAATTAGCATAGCCGTATTGGTTCATCCAACTACCGAAACGTTCTTCGGCGGCCACTAAGTTCATCGGATAAAGTATCAGCACATCCACGTCGCGATGCACGCCTCCGGTAATGGTCGCAATCGGCATGGGAGGCTGTGCCCCGAAGGCATAGTTGATGGCCATCCGCCGTTCGAGTACCTCGTTGGGCATACCCCATGCCGCAGCATAGGCATTCGGGTATTTGTTGATGACGCCGATAGAAGCAGCCATGGCAGCGCCGTAATAGTCGCGATCGTTCCATCCGCATTCTGCAAAGTCGTTGCCCGTAGGTTGAAGGTAATCGCTCCACTTGAAATAATCGTAACAAGCAGCCGCTGCTTGGTGCACCGTGTTGCTCCACACGAAATTGGACGTGTATTCGTACAGGAGGGCATTGCTGTGTAATTTTTCTGTATTCCACAGGTCGATGGTAGGACTTTCGGCCCACGAAGCATGCGCTCCGGTCTTCAGCTCCCTTTTGAACAGCGATTCGGCATAATCCTTGGCATCTTTGAAGAGGTCGACCACGCCGTTGTTAAGCATCTTGTAATACCGGTCGCGCAACAGGAAGGTGCGGTGTATATCCTCCGGCTTAGGACCCATCACATACTGCACATTAAGCACTGCTGAGGCATAAGGCTCGAAGTTGGGAGCGCCGTATGCGAAATAGAGCATGTATTTGTCGTCGAACGGTTGGTTGTACTTTCGTGAATAGGCTTCGGACATGCTCTTGGTGAGATAGCGTTGTGCAAACTGCCCGTTTTCGTGGTGGCTGAAATAACTCCAATCCTGTTGGATATGCATTTCGTCCGAGTACAACGCCGTGAGGTTGACACCTTTGTCGTGGTATTTCTTCATCAGGTTTTTCAGGAATCCGGGAGCATCGGCATTGAAATAGTCCATTTCCTGGGTTTCGTATTCGAGCATCACCATCACGCGGTCGTACCCGGGCAGTTCGGGTGCATCGCTGTATACCCGGATGCTACGCATCTCAATGTCAAGGTTTAATGTGTCGGCTGCCTCGTATTTTACGTTTTTGAGTTGGATGATGTTGTTAGGATCAACGATACGGAACGGGTTGTTACGTGAACCGCTTTCCTTGAATGCATAAGCTTTGACGCCTTTCAGGAGCACGGGCGATTTACCCTTGTTGTTGGTCCAGTAAAGCTGGTGCCAGATAGGAATGCTGAATTTACCGGTACGGGCATCGCGCAAGCCAACCTTGTACGCTAACCAACGTCCGCTGTTCCCAGTTTGCTTTTTGTAAGCGGGCCCCAGTTCCAACGGACTAAGCAGGCTCAAACAAAGGCCGAGGTCGTATTTCCTGGCAAAGTCGCTGATGATTTTGATTTTGTCCACATATTCGTCCATGTCGGGCGTCAATTTGCGTTCTGCGCCCGTATTGCCACGGTATTGCCTGAAAAATTCGTCGAAAGCAACGATCATTTCTTTCGAACCGCCGCGTTTGCCTTCTTCGCATACTTCGCGCAGGCTGCGGATGTATTTGTCGTACCCCAGCGACATGTCGATCTTTTTGTCGGGGTTGGTGAGGTCGTTTAATTGCTGGTCGCTGGTAAGGATAACGGATTGCGCAAAAAGCGATTCCGAGGTCAAGGTAAAACATAAGAAACTGACAGCGTAAAAAAGGGATTTAAGGTTTTTCATGTGCTTTTAATTTTATTAAGAAATAAGAAGGACAAGGTGTTCTTATCCCTCTTATTCAATAATCAGTACCTACCTCTCTTCTGTGAAGAAAAAGGTCTCAAGGCGTTTTAATATCGATTTCCCCGATGTAGGAATATGAAGCGCCACTCCATGTTGACTGGATATCGATCTTCAAATAACGGCCGGTTTTGGGAACGGGGGCGTCCAAGTTTTGCGTGGTACGCAGATTGGGCAGTTCTGCAACATCGAGCAATGTTTCCCAAGTTTGTTTGTCATTGCTCACCGAGAAAATGATGTGCTTTGGCGATGAACCGGTATCGCCTTCGCCCCCTTGGCGACCAGTAAAATAGATACCCTCTATAGCGGTTGCATTCTTTAGGTCAATGATTGCCCAAGGTTGGCCATCGCCCACGTTACTGTGCCAAGGGCTGTTGATGTCGTTATCGATCAGCCGGTCGGCCGACAAATCGGCAAATGTGGATGATGATTCGATAACCGTCCAGTCCGTTTTGTGGTTGGGATTGGGCTCAGGTGCCTGTCCGGCATAAATACAGACGTCGCCAATGTAGGTATATGGATCGCCGGTCCATGTGCTGTATATGGTGATCCTGAAATACCGTGCCGTTTTCCGCTGCGGCAGGAGCAAAACCTGTTGTTGGAACAAATCAGGCAATTCCGCTATGTCAAGCGCTGTTTCCCAGTTTGTGCCGTCATTGCTGACTTCAAAGACAATATGTTTGGGGTGCGAAAATTGATCTTTGGTTTGGCGGTTGGTGAACAGGAAACCGTTGATATGCTTCATGGCGCCCATATCTACAGCTATCCACTGGGGCAGCGATAATGCAGGATCGCTATGCCAAAGGTTGTTGGGGTTACCATCAATGGCGTCCGCCACGGTGGTATTCCATTCGCTTGAAGCATTCTGTTTCTTCCACTGCTTCTGTTCGGGAAGGTTGGGATCGTTGACTTTGACCGTCATCTGCCGGGAAGTTCTGCCGCCCTGTACGGTAATGGTTGCATCCCCCGGAGCGATTCCCGTTATCAAACCGGTATTCGACACCGTGGCAATGCCTGCATCGCTGCTTTCATACCCAAGCACAATACCGGGTACAACTTCCGGCACTGTAACTGCAACAAGTTGTTGCGTACTGCCTATTTCCAGTAGCGCGGATGCAGGTGTCAAAACTATATCTTCAACTGCATCCACCGATACCGACACCGAAGCTACAGCGCCACCGGCCATCACTTTAATGATCGTAGCGCCTCCCCTGTGGGCGGTTACTAATCCTTCACCTGATACGGATGCGATGGTCGGGTCTTCCGACTGCCATTCCAGTATGGCTTCGCTTCCCGCCGGAACGGTCGTGGCGACCAGTTGTTGCGTAAATCCTTCCGTCAGGGGTACCGTGGCGGGCGTTACCGTGATGGATTCCAGACTGGCCCGCGCGGCATGCTTTTGCTCGTCGTCGCAACCTGCAAGAATGAGCAAAGCCAGACATCCCAATAAAATACATTTTGATTTCATATTTATATTTCTTTGATACCTTTGATACTTAATTATATACTTCCACTTGGATTTTTCTGATGGAAATTTCGTAATCGGCTTCATTCGCAGGGTCAAACCGGAAAAAATGATCTTTAGGCTCCTGTCCTCCCGAATTGTTCACACCAAACCCGAAACTGTTAATGGCCGTACTCAGGTCGAATTCAAACCGGGTCCATTCGGAAGCCTGCGGGATGGTAATCGTCTGTTTAGATGATTTAGCACCATCCGCACCTCCGCCTACGCAATAAAAGAGTTCGGCTTTTGTCATGTTTTTATTGCTTTTGTATTCAAATGTAAAAACCCGATTAGCCCCGCCAGACAATGCGCTACCCAATTTTGATGTTTGAATATACGGGTCGCCATCAGTGCATTTCAATATAACAAAATTATCACCAGTTATTACATCCATTTGGTTTTTAGTGTCGGCGAGGAGCGTCAACGGATAAATGTCCTTCTGTACAGGGCGGGCGCTACCACTAAATGCAAAAGCCCAGTAAGCGGTCCTTTTTTCTTCATTCACTGGAACACCTCCCGTTGCCGATTTAATCACCACAGGCAGCAAGTACTCCTTATCGGTATCCAGTTCGCCCGGTATCAGGAACAATGTTGAGATGCCGGAATAACTATACCCGTTTTCAATAACCAGTTTGGTCATGTCGAAGGCAAAACTTCCTTCCGGTAACGGCTCAAAGGTGGTTTTGTGGTCCGTATTGTACAATTCCACCAACGCAAAATCGGCAGCGATTTCCACTATGATATTTCCTCCTCCAAAATAGGTTGTACCGCCATACGCTACGTTCCCAAAAACGAACGAGGTATCCCTTATGCTTTGCAGTGTTATGCTTTTGGCATTGTCATTCGCAGCCGACAAATACAGTTTTTTAAACTGGTCGAACTCCAAATCTACCGGTATCCCGTCGTCGCAAGCACACAACACAGTAACCATACATATTATACTGAAAAAACTTCTTAATTTCATGATCTTATTAGTTTTGTTGTTCATACATTACCATCCCGGATTCTGCCATCTTACACCTGTTTCGTCTTCCATTTTGGCTGCCTCGTCCTGCCCCAACGGGAAAAGCAAATATTTGTCGGAGTTGGTGCTACGTTCGGCAAGCTTGAACCGGGTGTAGGTATAGTTACTACCCGATTTGGTGATGCGCATGCCGGTGACGAAGTTATCCGTTTCGTTCAATATTCTCCAACGGCGTACATCGAAGAAACGATGTTCTTCGAAAGCAAATTCCACGCGGCGTTCGTTGCGGTAACGTTTTTCGAATTCTGGTTTGGTCAATCCCGTTGGCAATGGCGGCATGGTGGCCCGTGCGCGTACCGCATTCACAGCTTCGCGGGCAGTCATGTTACTTCCACCGGCAGTGGATGCCACAGGGACATCGGGACCATAAGCCTGGTACGCTGCTTCGGCGAAATTCATATACAATTCGCCCAACCGGAAAACTTTCATCAATCCATCACCATCCACATTGACATTGGAACGGTAGTTATTGAATTTGCGCAGGTAATAGCCTGTGCGAGTAAAGCGGGTATCAGTCACTTTATCGGAAATACCGCAATTGCCACCCACAAACGTTTCAACCGGTGTCGGGGCTGGAGGAGGTGTATATACTTCGACCTGCATGTTACGGATGGAAATTTCGTAATCAGCAGTCGTTGCCGGGTCGAACCGTAAGAAATGGTCAGCCGGTTCCTTGCCGCCCGAATTGTTTACTCCAAAGCCAAAGTCAGTGATGGCTTTTTCCAGGCTAAATTCAAATCTTGTCCATTCCGAGGCCTGCGGAATGGTAACGCTTTGTCCCGAAGACTTAGCACCATCCGGACCTCCGGCCACGCAGTAGAAAAATTCGGCAGTCGATACAGTTTTGTTGCTCTTGTATTCGAAGGTGAAAACCCTCACTGCGCCGCTGGATAACGGGCGGGTTAACTTTGAGGTATAGAAGTTCGGGTCGCCATTGGTCGATTTGAAAATGGTGTAACCGTCCTGTTCTGTTACTTCGAGCCCAGAGGGCGGTCCGGGCGTATTGGACAGCGTCATCGGGTAGATGTCTTTCTGGAGTGACCCGGAACCGGCCAGCGAGCGCGGAGCGTTATTATAATAAATGGAAGCATAGAAACGCGGATCGCGTCCCTCGTAAGGGTTGGCAGGGTCGTAACCCGAAGCCGTATTGATGACCGGTTGCAAATGGTCGGCATCGGAATATCCAAGGATGGGTATTTCGCCGGTTGCCGCCATTTCGTAACAGTCTACCAGTTCCTGCGAAGGACCGGCACCTGCTTTCGACATGCCGTCAGTAATCGAAGTGCCTGCATAACGCCACACATTGGTCCTAGCCGAAGTTGTTTCATAAATGGTTTCCTTATCCACTGAACGGCTGGGATCCGACTGCTGGATGAAATAGTATGCATAAGGATTTTGTGCCACATCTTCAGCAACGGGAACGTTGTAAAGCTCGTATCCATGGTTAAGGCATTGATCCAAGGCTTCTTTGGTTATAGAGGCCGCATACTCCCATGTATACTTGCTACCGGCAGAGTTCCATAAGGGACTGGCGGCATATAGGGCTGCCTGCGATTTAACCGCCCATGCAAATCCCCTGGTTAAATTACCTCTTTCATTATCGGCAATGGACCATCTAAAACCAATACTCGGGCTCGATGGCTCAGGTATTGCTAAGGCGGCATTGCAATCAGCGATGATGAAGTCGGCACATTCCTCAAAAGAAGCACGTTTGTCCTGCGAAAAATCATGTGTTACTTCATAGGGCGTATCGATAAGCGGCACCCCACCGTAACGTTTGATCAATTGTAGGTAGTAAAACGCACGGGCAACGTGTATTTCGGCAATCCAGCCATTCTTTTCCTCTTCGCTGATAACTGCGGTTGCCAACTCAGGATCGTTGATGGATGCCAGGAAAGTATTACATTTCCTGATGCCTTGGAAAAAATGTCCCCACCAGTCGAAGGTATATATCAACGGATTGTTGAATGGGGAGGTGCGGTTGTTATACCAAGCGTTTACCCCGGTTCCGCTTTTGTTGTCGCCGGCATCGTGTGCTTCATCACTGTAGGAAGCCAACGGTGTATTGTCACTATATACCAGTCCGTATTGCGGAATGTATCCGCGGCACGTTCCATAGAAATTCCTGGTCATGGGATAATTCGCAAAAATGTCTTTGAAAGTCTGCCTCCCATCGGATGGCAAGTCCAGATCAGCGCAAGCAAACGATAATACTATTACTGCGATGATGGAAACTATTTTATTAAAAAATATTTTTTTCATATCAGGTATCAATTAAAAGATAAGACTTACGCCGATATTGTACACACGATAGGGTTGGAAACCGTTCATGTTCCTGATTTCGGGATCAACATATTTGGTACGCAACTTGTCGAGGGTAAATAAATTCATCCCCGTTAATGCCACCCTGATTTTTTCGGCACCAATTTTCTGTGCAATATCTGCAGGCAATGTATAAGCTATTTCTGCATTTTTCAGGCGCAGGTAAGCGCCATTTTGCAGGAAATAACTATTTGATACATGGTTGGTTGATTGCTTGAGCGACAAGGCCGGGAAGGAGATCTCTTCGCCTGCTGCATAACGTTCGGGTGTCCAAGCGCTCATGTGGATATCGTTGAAAATACCCTGGGACTGGTATTCGTATGCACCGACACCGCTAAACATGAATGACGTGTGGTTTACACCCTGGAACAATACGCTTATCTCGAAGTTTTTGAAATTCACGCCTGCCAGGAAATTAAAATATTGCTGTGGAAAGTTGGGATGGCCGATGGGGGCATAGTCCTTTTCATCAATCACCCCGTCACTATTCAGGTCGTAATAAATGAAATCGCCGACACGGGGTGTTCCGTGGGAATAAGTCAACCCATACCCAGCTAATTCTTCCGCTGAATTGAACATTCCATTGCCATTGCTTTCATTGATCATCAGTCCCCAATTCTGTCCGGTAGGATAACCCTCGGTGTGGTAACGGTAAGGATAGTCCGCGGCATAAGGGGATTCATTCACTTTGATAACCTTATTGACGGCCTGGCTGAATCCGGCAGTTGCGAATACCGACAAATCCGGCGTGAGATGCTTGTCATAGCTGAGTTCGATTTCGAAGCCTTTATTTTCCATCTTACCATTGTTCAGTTTCGGATAGTTGCCTAACGGTATACCTTGGTAAACCGGTACAGTGGCTCCAATACCCACCAACATATTGTCGGTACGGTGGTGGAAATAATCGAACGACAATGTTATGGAATTAAGCAAGCCTATATCAAAGCCATAATTCTGCATTTTGATTTGTTCGGCCGACAGGTCCGGGTTGCCCTTCAAACCTTCGTTACCGCCGGCATCAATGTAATCCAAGTAGAGGAAGCGGCCGCCACCAAGTTGGTCGTTTGCCCCCAAAGCGTATGATGCGCGCAGTTTCAGCAAACTCAACACCGGCACGTCGGCAAGAAAATCTTCTTTTGTCACAATCCACGAAGCCGACACGGCTGGCGTAGCGATGTACCTGTTTTCGGGCGCAAACTGTTCCGAACCCGAATAGCCGAGGTCGCCTTTCAGGAAATACCTGTCGCGGTAACCGTAAGTTGCGGAAATCCCCATACTTTGTCTTTTGTAAGGGAGCATCCCTGCCCCGTCAGTAACTTCTTTTTCCTGTTGCTGATAGAAGATATATGCCATTGCATTGACGCTATGCTGCCCAAAGCGACGGTTATAATTGAGTTGTCCCAGCAAATTGAGGTGGTAAAAGAAGGTCGATCCTTTGCTGTACACCAATGGCGTATTCTCGGCGCTTCCCTTTTTGGTGAACACCAGTTCATCCATCGGCCCGGTACGCATCCACCGCTCATAGCTCTGCGATGTGGTGGTAATGTTCCTTATATAGGTTTGATAAGCCATCGATCCGCTTGCCGACAGGCCTTTGGTGAGAAAACCCATGTCGAGGTTCAACCCTGCCTGTGCTATAACGTTGGTTTCGATTACCTGTGCATAACCCGACCGATTGATAGAACCATACGCGGGATCGTCGGTTGATTCGATGGTTACCACTTGGTTGCTCGCATCCGGATTATCTTCGAAAATCGGTGTCATAGGGCCATACATGGTTGGCGGCAGGTCGAGTATCCTCGAATAGTGGGTCTGGTTTTCGGAATCGCCGGCAAACATTTCGCGTTTTACATTACCGGTAAGCCGCATGAAACCAGTGAGGTAATTGTTCAACTTCACATCGATGTTCGACCGGAAATTCGCTACGTTGACATTCGGATTCGGATCGTATTTCCGGCCGGGTTCGTCGGCCACAATGATAGGCTCGCTTTGGTGCAGATAGCTAATATTCGAAAAGTACCTGACCCTGTCGCTTCCACCTGCAATGTTGACACCCACCCGTTGCCGCATCACAAAATCTTTGACAAACATATCATACCAATTGTTGTTGGGATAATACGTTGCATCGCCCGAGCGGAAACCTTCCATGTCTGTTTCCTTGAACTGCGAGTAAGGTACCAAACCGTCATTAACACCGGCCTGGTTACGCAGTTCGGTATATTGAAGGGAGTTAACAAACTTTGGCCGCCTAATCATCTGTTGAATGGAGTAGTCGGCGTATGTTTCCACTTTCTTTTTACCGATGTAGCCACGCTTGGTGGTTACCACTATCGTACCGCTCGCACCCTGTATACCATATATGGCATTGGTGGCGCCATCCTTCAATACAGTTACGCTTTCCACCTCTTTTGGCGAAAGGAATTCCCAATACTGGTTCGGGCAAATAATCCCGTCAATGATGATGGTTGGCGAATATCCGTTGTAGGAATTCCGTCCGCGAACCATCTTGGAAACGTTGGTATAGCCGAAGAAAGTCAATTCCGTCCTTTCCTGCCTTGTCTGTAATCCGAGCAAACGTCCGGCAAAAGTTTCGGTAAATACATTGGTCGGCATTTTGTCCAATTCATCGCCGGTTACCGATGCTGCACTTCCTGGAAAGGCTTCCTTTGGCAGGGAAAAATATCCCACATCCACATATCCTCCGGTATGATGGGGATCGAACTCGAGTTTTATTTCGCCGTTTTCAGCAATATCGGTTGGTGTTATTCTCTTATTTTGGTATCCTTTGGCGGATATCACCATATCGTCGTTACCAACATTCAGTGTATATTTGCCATCTAAGGCTGTTGCATAAGTAATGCCGTTTCCGGCCGTAAATATTGCACCTCCAACAGGCTGTCCATATTCATTAACCACCGTACCCTCCAGCTTTATTGCAGTTGCTTCCTGCGCATGCATATCGGCGCAAAAGCCGCTGCACAGCCATACGATGATGGCCATGATGCTGTTTTTTATGATGTTTTTCCGGTTCATATTATCCATATTCAATTAGGTTATCTGTTTAATTTGTTTTCTTACCATCCCGGATTCTGCCATTTTTGTCCTGTAAGTGGCTCCAAGCGCGACACTTCGTCCATTGGAACAGGCAAAAGCAAATCCCTGTTGGAATGTCCTCCGCGAACGTTTTCAGAGATACTACGGCGGGTATAATTGAATGTTCCGTCACTATTGGCAGTAATCACCATAGCAGTTAAATATTTGCATGTAGCACTCAGGTCTCCCTTGGGCGACTGCCAACGGCGCAGGTCGAAATAACGCTGTTCCTCCCATGCAAGTTCCACGCGGCGTTCGTTGCGGATACGTAAAATAAGCTCAGCCTGCGTTAAGTTGTCAGGCAAAGCTGGCATTCCGGAACGCGCCCTCACTTCGTTGGCTGCAGCCCGTGCGTCCTCCAAATGATTGGCTTCAACAGCCGCTTCCGCATAATCCAGCAGTAGCTCACCCAACCGGTAGAATTTCCAGTTGGCATTGTTGATATGGTTGGTATTGCTGGCTCCCGGTGTTACCATCTTTTTATGATAGTAACCGGTGCGGGAGTGAGCACGGTCGCTCACTGTCCAACTCGGTGCATGCGGCCCCCCAGTGACTGTATTCACGGTCTTTTTCACACCATTGTTCCATATAAACTCGGCTCCGTTGTACAACGCGGTGATGTAGAAGCGCGGATCACGGTTTTCATACGGCGCGTTTTGGTTGTACATGGTATTGGCGGTATTGTAATTCGGCTGCAAGTGCTTTTCGTCATTATACGGCTTGTCCAGATTGAGTACCGGCAACCCATTGGCCGTTTCGAACGCATCAATCAATTCCTGCGTGGGGCAGGTACTGCATTTGTAAGCGCCGTCCTCGTTACTGCCAATATAACCGATGTGCCATACAAACAAACCGCCCTGTTTGTGTTGGTATATGGTTTCCTTATCGCGGGGCGAAGCCGAATAGTCGGCCGACTGGCAAGACAGTTGGTGGAGCGCCGCAGCCTTGCCCGTGCCGAATACCGAAGGATTGGTACAGGTGGTAAACAGCTCGTACCCATTGGCTTTCAGTTCCTTTACAGCTGTCTTTGCCACCTGATAGGCTTCTTCCCAATATTCGGTATGCCCCTCGTTGTGTAACGGACTGGCAGCAAAAAGGAATGCCTTGGCCTTAAGTGTATGGGCCAACGCTTTGGTAACACGCAGGGCATCGCTACTTACCGTAATACGCCACGGCATTCCGGGCGTATTGATCGCTACGTCGCAATCGGAAGCAATCAGTTGAGCCACCTCGTACACAGGTTGCCTGTACAAGGTCGAATAATCTGCGTCAAATGCCATTGTATGGTCAAGCACAGGTAGTTTACCAAACCATTTGACCAGTTCCATATAGAAGAACGCCCTTAACAAGTGCGCTTCCGCTTTGAACCGCGCACGGTTTTCCTCACTGCTTACCGCCGCTTTATCTATATTTTCGATGAATTGACAACACAAACGGATTTGTGCCCAGTAACGATTCCAGTAATCATTGCAAAATTCGCCATTGGCTCCATCGTCGATGTTGGTCAGATAGTGCTTCCTTGCCGTACTAGCGTCACGGTACATATACCCAACAGGCGTCCCCTGCACTTCTTCGGATGACCATCCATCATCGGAACAGGCTACTACCAGCGGATCGAACCAATGATAGGTATAACCCTTCGGCGGAATGTTATTGTAGCAGGTATTCAGTATTTGTTCTACCATAACAGGATCGGCCCATACTTCATCCATGCTCAACATCCCATCGGGCGATTTATCGAGCGCATCGGTACATGAGGCCAGTACTACTGCAGTTATTGCATACAAACAGGCTCTAGCCGCTTTTATGATTATTTTTTCCATTTTCAATTTCGTTTTGATGATTAAAAAACTACATTAAACCCTACATTGATCATCTTTGTGATGGGGTAAGTCAATGTGGTGGTGGTTTCCGGGTCAATCGTGTTCACTGGGTACTTTTTCCACGTCAACAGGTTATTGCCGTTCACGTAAATACGCACACGGCTGATATTTAGCGACTTCAGCCATCGTTGCGGTAAACTGTAGCCTAATTCCACGTTTTTCAGACGGAGGAACGAGCGGTTAAGCAGGTAAAAACTATTACCTTCAGATGGTTGACTGCTTCCCGCGCCCATACCTAATGCAGGATACAATATTTCGTCCCCGTTTTCGTATCTATCCTCAGTCCATGCCTGCCAGTGCCAGTCGCTATAAAACCCGGCCAATGCAAACTCCGCTGTACCCCACCCCATGTACATTCGACTGGTTTGGGCCACACCCGAAAGAAGAAATGAAAAATCCAAATTCATATAATTCACTGATCCGGAAAATCCGTAAGAGATCCTTGGTACCTCGCTATAGCCCATAGGCACCAGATCCCTGTCATTAATGACCCCATCACTATTGGCATCTACATATTTCAGGTCGCCCAACCGCGGGGCACCGCCAACGTTGTATGTCCGTATCGCTTCATCCAATTCTTCCTGCGTATTGATATATCCGTTGCCGTTGCTGTAGTCCACCTGGTAGCCGAAAGGTTGACCCTTGCTGTAGCCCGTTCTCCGGTAACGGTAAGCATAATCTTCACCGGACATGGGTTCATCTACCATAATCTGCTTATTTTCATTATAAGCATAATTGCCTTTTACAGTAAATGACAGGTCGGGGTTAATGACTTTCTGATAGGTCAATTCTATTTCATAGCCTTTGTTGTCCATCTTACCCATATTCATCTTGGGGATATTGCCAAGCGGAACACCTTGTAAAACGGGTACCGTACCCCTTCCTATCAGGATTTTATCCCGTTTTTCCCAGAACATGTCCACGTTCAGCGTCAGGCTATTGAATAACTGCACATCTACCCCATAGTTCTGTTTGAGCGCTTCTTCCCATTGCATATGCTCATTGGCCATCAGCCCCTGGTTAATGCTGTATCCACGACCCAATGATGAAATCACACCACCAGCACGCTGTATGTCACTTAGATATAGGAATCGGGCTTCCCCAAGCTTATCATTTCCCACTTTCCCGTAAGAAGCCCTTAGTTTCAAATTGGTCAATATGTGATTATCTTCCAGGAATTTCTCATTGCTGACGACCCACCCGACAGATACCGCAGGAAAAAGGCCAAAACGATTACTCGGTGCAAACTGCTCGGTACCGTTGTACCCTACGTTAAATTCGGCCATGTACCGTTCATCATAACCGTACGTCACACGTCCCACGAGCCCTATTACGTTATATGGCAAGACGGCTTGATAATCAGCTTTTTCATAATTGTCGCGCTGGAACAGGGCCATAGCGCCTACATCGTGCCTGCCGAAACTGCGGGTATAGCTCAGCGACCCCTGAAAGTTCATATAATAATAGGTAGCCATTTGTTTCACCAGATGTATGGAGATGTCCTGGTCGCCGGTGATCACACCGTATGAACAATTTTCATCAGCCGACCGAGCCACATTCCATGAATATACATCATAGTTGCGCCAACCCTGCAATATGGTACGGGCCTTGGTGTCGAAGGCGATCATTGCTTTTGCGCTTAATCCTTTGGTGATGAAATCGAGTCCCCAATCAAGCGCCAGGGATGAGTTGAGCATTGTGTTGGTTTCCTGCCGGTAACCACGCCGGTTAATTTCGCCGTAAGTATTGCGGTTCTGTGTGGATTGATTTAATATTTCCCCCACAGGAACACCATAACCATCAACCGTCATCGGGCCCGGATCTGTAGGTGGTGTTGCCCATGAATAGGCGATCATATTCTCCACCATTTTTTCAACCGAGTCACTAAACAACTGATTCGTCTGCGGCGAATTCATTTTTTCGAGATAGGTGCCGATATTGAGCGAAAGTTTAAGATTATCGGCTATCTTATAATCTACATTGCTACGAAAGGTGTAACGATCCATCCTGTAACTGGGATCATAGCCAAGGCTACTTTCGGGTTCGGTTTTGAACTGTCCCCCCTGCCCCACATAGCCGACATTGAGGAAGTAAGATATTTTTTCGGTACCACCGTTCAGGTTGAGGTTTACGCGGGTCTGGGGTGTCCAGTCGCGAAAATAATCGTGGAACACATCCCTGTCCGGGTAAAACGCCCGGTTGGCTCCGCTTTTATACATGTCAATCATGTACGATGTATAAGGCAGGTCGGCATCAGGAGCCCCCGGATTATCATTAAGGTAAGCCTGGTTACGTAGTTCGGCAAACTCCCACGAATGAATGCGGTCAGCATGTGTAGTAAATTTCTGGAAGCTCTGGTCGAACGACAGGCTCAGTTCGGTCTTACCCGGTGTTCCCCGACGTGTAGTGATCAGGATAGCGCCGTTGGCACCCCGCACACCGAACACCGCCGTTGCCGATGCATCTTTCAGGATGGAAACAGAAGCTATTTCATTGGGATCGAGTACACTGATATTCGTGCGCGGCACACCATCAATCAATATCAGAGGAGAAGCATCGTTGGTTGTGCCGACCCCACGCAGGTACAGATTCACCATATCGTTACCCGGTTGCCCTGACGATTGCAAAGCTGTTAGTCCAGGCAACCTACCCGCCAGTGCACTCGACAGGTTTGCTGCCGAACTTTGCCTTAGTTCCTTTGTCTGCACCGTAGAGATAGCGCCGGTAACTGAAACCTTTTTCTGGGCACCATAAGCTACCACTACCACCTCTTCCAATTCGGTTGAGGACTCGCGCAGTGTGATCTTCAAAGTCCGTTGATCGGCTACAACTATGGTTTGCGTTTCGTAGCCTACAAACGATATAGCAAGGACTGTACTTTCATTAGGTACTGAGATGGTGAATTTTCCATCAATATCAGACACCGTACCTATTGCCGTTCCTTGTATAACAATGTTTACACCTGGAAGCGGCATCTCTTCGGCGTCTACAATTTCGCCCTTTATCAATATTGGTTGCTGTGCACTTTCAGCATAACTGATAATTTGCGAAAATCCACATAGTATTATTATAAATAAAAAAAGTTTTGGCTTTTTCATATTGCTATTTGTATAAAATAATATTTCAGTTGCATAAAATTTAATCGGAGTAAAATCAGAGTTCAACTTTTCATTTCATTGGCATTTTCATTTTAAGTTTATATCTATTCGTATTTACAAGTTTTGACATTACAAACATAGTTCCATAAAATTAAGAGTGCATGTTGGATCGTTCCATTCTTTTTCGATTTCAGTTCAACTTGCTTTCCGCGCTTATGTTTTTGGGTCAATTATTTTTGTTTTTTATTCAGGGCTGTAATCAAACAACTATTAATCAATCATATTCTGTTCACTCAAAATTATACCTTTAGAAAAATAGTTGGTACATTATTATTTTTTACGTTTCTTACGCAGGCGTAAACAACAATGTACTCCTCTTTGTCCTACTTCGTTTCTTCTTTACTCTACTCCGTCTCTTCTTTACCTTACTTTGTCTTTTCTAAATTAATGTCATCTCAATATAAGTGACAATTGAAATGTGTCTATTCAAGATATTTTCTATTTTTGCTGCCTGTAATTTCTCACCTGGCTGGGAGAAAGCCATAAAGACCACCTTTTATGCCAAAAAAACTGATTTGCATCGTATTCTACATCATATGCCTCTTAACAGATATTTGGGCATATCCTAAAGACACACCCAATCCAACAGACTACGTACAGAGCATCAATTCACAGATATCAAACCTCAATACCCGCGCTTTTTGCCAGGACTCATTGGGCTACATGTGGATTGCCACTTTCCGGGGGCTTAATCGCTATAATGGTTATGAGTTTATCCAGTATTTTCATGATAAAGATGACTCTTTGTCAATTGGTAATGATTTTATAATTTCCTTGCTCCTCGATTCCTCACATCGTCTGTGGATCGGTACAGCTACGGGGGTCAACCTCTATGATTTTGCCACAAACACATTCAGCAAATATCCTACTACGCGAGGAGTGGCTTATATTTACTCTTTTTATGAAGATCATTCTAAAAAGATATGGGTAGCCACATCCGTCGGTCCCGGGTGGATTGATACCGCACAACACAAAGTAATCATGGATTCCAGCGGAAGTTCTTCTGTTAATTTGTTGATGGAAGACGAATCGCAAAAATTATGGATGGGACTGAGCGATACCTTGGGGGTAGCCTACAGACACGAGGATCAATGGGAATACATGGCAATACCTGGTAACCGTTGGGTTACATGCATGTTTTGCGACCCTCAGGGAATATGGTGGTTAGGAACCAATACCGGGCTTACATTGTTCGACCCAATCACACAAACATTTAAAGATCCTCCCGAAACATGCAGGCAAAACACTTTACTCAATAAAACACATATCAATTTCATTAAGGAAATCAGCCCTTTAAGACTTTTGATCGGCACCGAATCACAAGGAATATTCCAATATGACATTGTTACCCAGACCTTATTACATAATGAACCGCAACAATTAGGCGTATTGGGTTCAGACCAGTTACTTTCCTGTTATGTCGATCAGCAGGAAAACGTTTGGATGGGATCATTCGACAGGGGATTTTCTGTATGGAGACGTTACCTGGATTATTTCAATCCCGATCCGGTGCTAAGTAATGCTTTCAGGGATAAATTTGTAACCCGGGTATTGGAAGATGAATATGGAAACCTATGGATCAGCACCCGGTATCATGGGCTCTTTCATTACACTCCTTCGGGCAAGCTCACACAGTACAATGCCAGGAACTCAGATCTATTCAAAGACAATAATTACCTCATAGAGTCACTTTTCATCGATTCAAAAAACCGCATCTGGATCGGGTTGAGCGAAGAACTATTGATGGGCGATTTCACCCGAGATGGGCAATTAGTTATCAGAGACCGTAAGGAAGTAAAGGGCGTAGGCACTATGGCCGAAGACAAAACCGGCCGGTTGTGGGCAGGCGCTTTATCCGGACTTTACCGCTTAACGGCCGGTAACCGGCAAATGGAACTGGAAATGGTCTACAAGGCAAATGTTCCTGATATTTGCGTACTGTCGTCCGGCGATATCCTCTTTTCATCGTACAACGAGGACATATTCCGCATACCTGCCAATGGAAGACAACCTGAAAGATTAGCATTAGCTGGTGATAGCGAGTCCATTACCAGCCATTGTGTCACTATTTTCGAAGACTCACACCAAAGATTTTGGTTCGGAAGCTATGGCAATGGATTGCTCTGCCTATCAAAAGAAAAACAGTACATCCTTACACGGAGCAACGGATTGCCAAGCAATGATGTATTATGCTTCCGCGAAGACAAACAAGGAGATATGTGGATGAGCACTTCGTATGGCATATCCCGGCTACGGATGGCGGATACTTCTTTCATTAATTATTTCAGCAACGACGGCACTTTGGGAAACCAATTCCACGAAAAAGCCGGCCTGAGGCATTCCGATGGACGAATTTTTTTTACAGGCAACCATGGACTTACATTTTTTAATCCTGCTGCGGTATTGCCCAATAAGTACCCGCCCCAAATACACCTCGACGACTTAAAAATCATGAACCAGAGCGTGAAACCTGCACCAAAGGGTTCCGTACTCACGCAAAGCATCGCTTTTACCAAGCATATCACTTTAAACCACAAACATTCGGTAATATCATTTGATTATTCAGGTACGGACTTCCTTGCCCCGCAAAAACTCACTTATGCTTATAAATTGGACGGTTTCGATAGAGATTGGAACCATGTGGGTAATTTTCGCCGGGCAACATATTCGAACCTTGCCCCGGGCGAATATAGTTTCATAGTAAAAGCGATCAATGGTGATGGTGTGGAAAGTCGACACCCGGCTATCCTTCATATCAAGGTGAAACCAGCGCCTTGGTTTTCGTGGCAGGCTATTCTGCTATATTTTATTATCCTCATAACCGGAACCTTCCTATTGTTCCGGCTATGGTTCCGGATAAAACTGGGTAAACAATTGCTGGATATGGAACATAGCGAGCGTGAACGCGAAAAGCAAGTTGCCGAGATGAAAATGACATTTTTCACCAACATCTCACATGAGTTACGGACTCCCCTGACACTGATATCTGCGCCATTGGAACAATTGTTGATACAAAAATCATTAGATACACCCAGCCGGCAACTCATGATCACCATCTCACGTAATGTACAGCGACTACTCCGGCTGATGAACCAATTACTTGATTTCAGGAAGATGGAGAGCGGGATGTTGGCCCTGCGTGTGGTATCTACTGACATTATATCTTATATTCAATATATTCAGGAAGCTTTTGTTTACCAGGCGGATGAAAAACAAGTTACATTATCATTTGAACCTCACACAGCCCGGCAGGAAATGTGGGTTGATACGGATAAATTGGAAAAAATCCTACATAACCTGTTGTCCAATGCTCTGAAATACACCCCACAAAAAGGGTCTGTGGATATTTTCACACAAGTGTTAACTCTCCAACAGGCTAAAGCCAAATATCCGGAGTTGAAAGATCTGAAATGCAATGATTACTTGGAAATAACTGTGTCGGACACAGGCTCGGGCATACCCGCCGACAAGCTTGGAGAATTATTTGTCCAGTATCGCCAAATCGAAGGACCATCTGGTTCTCGTCCTGATTATGGCGGTAGCGGTATAGGTTTATATTACACCAAACGCTTGGTGGGAGCGCACAGCGGGGCAATAACGGCTACTAACCAACCCGAGGGTGGGATGGCGTTTTCGTTTGTACTTCCTTTGGAAGATATATATCCGGAAGGAGAGAAGGGTACAAAAAAAGAAATCATACTACCTGATAATAACAATAATAACAATCCGGTAATTGATGATGAGTCTACTATCCTCGATTCGCACAAACATCCATACACCATACTGGTTGTTGAAGATAACACCGAATTAATGGCTTTTATCCGTATTATACTTGAAGGACATTATCAGCTTGTATGTGCCGTGGATGGTGATGAAGCTTGGACAATTGCCCAAAAAGAGGTGCCCGACTTGATCCTGAGTGACGTATTAATGCCTGGAATCTCTGGTTATCAACTATGTGGACTAGTAAAACAACACCCTGCCCTCAGTCATATCCCTGTCATCCTGCTCACAGCCAAAAGTTCCATCGACGACCAGATCGAGGGCCTCGAACAAGGTGCCGACATATACATCTGTAAACCATTCCATGTGAATTACTTGCTATTGACGATCGCCAATCTTCTAAAAGGCAGGGAAACATTGCGCCAATACTTTTCCACCCCACAAAGTCAAGGTGAAGCAACTGTTCCTGTGAAACTGAACGAAATCGACCAAATATTCCTGACCAAACTGACACAATTGCTGGAAGAAGAACTATCCAATTCAGACCTGAATATCAATTCAGTGGCTCGTGATCTCGGATTCAGCCGTACCGGATTTTACCGTAAATTGAAAGGACTGACGGATATGTCGCCACTCGATTTCCTTCGTAATTACAGACTGAGGCGCGCCGCCGAAATGATACAGGAAGGCGCAATATCGCTCAGCGAAGTGGCTGAAAAAACCGGCTTTGGCACATATTCGTATTTTTCAGTGACATTCAAGAAGCATTTTGGCTTCTCGCCGAGGGATTATGGGCAAAAGCCATGAATTTTACATTCTCCGCTAAGTTGTCTTTGAAAGATAAATCTATGCTACTGCTCATTTTCTATTTTGATGAAATTGAAATGATTCTTGCTTTTCGTGAGAGTGTTGCATTTAGGTGCAACGATCTGTTTATTAGTACACAAGGATGTCACTATACCCGAATGGGTAATGATTTAGTTACGACTTATTTGCTTTACAATGCATTGATTTACTTGCTCAAATAACTCTATTTTGACTCAAAGGTATATTTTCTTTTCGGATTTGAAAATTGGATTTTGAAAATTAATAATTTCATACTATCTATCTGTCTTTAGTACTCGATTTCATTGGGCGATTTTCAATTCCGTGTCCTGTGAAATCGAGAAATAACAACAGTTGATTCGTGTAAGAATAACGATTTTGTCGCAATCTGAATACCAACCTCCACACAAGTTATCTGCTTTGGATATAGTCAGAGCGATGGTCTGCATCAATCGCTCTAAAAATAGAATTTCATCAAAAATACCTATCATTCACATCCTTGTATTTCACGAACGTGAATAATTAATGCGTTTGTGGCTTTTGGCCGATTAGCGGGGCGGAGTGCAACGGGGAACCGCCGGCCACAAGCGACAAACACCGCTTTCGATAAGCGGAAGCGGCAAGGCGAAGCGAACCGAAAACAAAACAGGCGAAGCGAACCCGGAAGGCTGTTTTTGTTTTTGGCTTGCGGTTGGAGCGTTAAGATTTCCCCTCCCTTAATACTTACCCCTTGTTATTGTTAAAAATTGTTAAATTTTTATTTTTATGAAAATTCGAATTATACACGATTAAAAAAAGTTATATTTGCACCAATGAAAAATCGATTTTCTATTATGATTTAATCAATAGATAAGCAATATTTGTTTTACTTCACATATTTATCCCTATCTGTAATATACATTAATGACAATTAAGACAATAATATAAAAGATCAATGAATTTAAGAAAAATCGATATTGCTAAGAGTGTATATTTGGCTAAAAGAAAGACTAAGGTTTTTGGAAAAATAGACAGTTAAAAATAGAAATAGAAAAATCTCTCTTGATTTCATGAATTTCAGGTTTACATATCATATAAGTGATCCCTTTACCAATCGAGGGATTGGCACATCTATTGCAGAGAGAGAAAACACTGACAGCAGAACCGAGCGAGGCGCACGCGAAATATACAAACCGTTTCCCAGAAAATATATGCCGCAACGCCATATTTTATGGTGCATTGCGGCATTTTCTATTACATCAATTGAAAGCCCGGTCATCCCCAATAAAATAATGAATACAAATTATTTAATAACTTATTCTAATCATCATGCCTATGGAAAAGTAAAGCATTAAGTAAAAAAGCAGTAATGCGCTAACAATACTGCTTGTCAAACCGAGTATTTAATACGTTAAAATACAATATATAATTCTAATAAAATTAACATGCATAAATGTATGAAATTATTCTTTAAATATCAAGTCGTTAGGCAATTTCGTTTTATTATGTTGTTATCGGTTTTTGCGCTGATTCACATAATGTCAATAGCTGGGGCACTTCCGGCACTTCCCGAAACTCAGCAAAGCGCACAGTCAATTGTTGTGACAGGTGTGGTTACGGACAAAGGCGAACCCGTGCCGGGAGTAAATGTAATTATTAAAGGTACCACCATTGGCGTGGTGACTGATGCACAAGGCAAATATTCCATCACAGTTCCGAACAAAGATGCCGTATTGCAATTCTCATTTATAGGATATATCACTTCCGAGTCAATCGTTGGCGATCAGAGAAATATCGATGTTTCATTGGCCGAAGACACCAAAGAAATTGAAGAGGTTGTTGTGGTAGGTTATGGCGTTCAAAAGAGAGTGAACGTTGTGGGTGCTGTAACAACTTTGAAGGGGGACGAAATCAAGGCTATTCCGGCTGCTTCGGCTGCGGCTGCCATATCAGGGCGCCTTCCCGGCGTAACCGTGATACAAACAAGCGGTGAGCCGGGCGTAGATGGCAGTATGGCACCCAGGATGTATGTGCGTGGCCGTAGCACGCTGGGTGATGACGCAGCAAAAACTAACCCATTGGTGATCATTGACGGTGTCCAGGGTCGGAGTATCGGCGAAATTGACCCCAACGACATCGCTTCTTTCTCGGTATTGAAAGATGCTTCGGCTGCGATTTACGGCGCTTCGGCTGCCAATGGCGTTATCCTGATCACCACTAAAAGCGGAGAATCAGGTAAAGCAAAGTTGAATTTCAGTTTTTACCAGGGGTTCATGACCCCCAGCAGAACGCCTGAACTGTGTAACGCAGCAGAATATGCCACCATGCTTTCGGAATATCAAGTTTATAATGGGAACAGCAGGACTTACAGCGATAGGGATATCGAACTGTTTACAAGCGGGGAAGACCCTTGGGAACATCCCAATACCGACTGGTACGGCGAGTTGATCAAGAAGTGGACTACCACAACGCGCTATAACCTGACCATGGACGGTGGGTTCAAGGGAATGACTTATTTAGTGTCACTCGGTTATAAGCAGGATGACGCCATGTACAAACAATCGTCAACGAAATACAACCAGTACAATATCAGGGCAAAAGTGAATATACCCATTACCGACTGGTTGCGTACGGACATCAACATAGCCGGGTTCAAAACCAATAAACTATTCCCGTACCGAGGCGCCGGGGACATCATTGGCGCCGCCACGCGGACCCAACCTACCAGCCCGGCTTACTGGCCTACCGGGGAACCTGCGCCTGACCTTGAAAATGGCGATAACCCTGTGGTTACTTCGTCTTTTGCCGGGGGAAAGAACGAACAGGATACCTACCGTATTCAGAATAATTTAAAGGTAACTGTAGACCTGCCTTTTGTCGATGGGCTTTCGTTCAGCGCCAGCCTTGATTACGACCTCAATAATTTTTACAGGAAAAGGTTTTTTCAGCAATGGTATCTGTATTTTCCTGACTATGCAAAAGCCACAAGGGACCCTGCCACCGGTTTTATCACTTCCATGCCTCTGAAGCCAAGCCTGAGAGGGCCGAGCGCTGTTCTTCCGTCACTGCAGAATGATTATAACCGGACGACCAACATCACTTCCAAAATAGATGCGAATTACATACAATCGTTTGGCGATCATGATGTGACCCTGTATGCCGGGTTTGAACAGTACACCAGCGACTACAACGAATTTTGGGCACAGCGCGAGGGTTATATTTCCACCCTGATCCAGATTCTGAATGTGGGTCCCGAACTGAACAAAACCAATAGCGGGAAGGAAACCATTTATGCCCGCAGATCGTGGATCGGCAGGGCTACTTACGCCTATAGGAGCAAGTACTTGGCCGAAGTGGTTTTCCGTGCCGACGCATCGCTCAAGTTTCCAAAAGACAACCGCTGGGGATATTTTCCCGGGTTTTTGTTGGGATGGCGCGCATCTGAGGAAGGTTTCTGGAAAGATAACCTGTCGGTTATCAATTACTTCAAGTTAAAGGCTTCTTATGGTGAAATGGGTATGGACCCCGGCGATCCGTTCCAATATATCGACAAATTCAGCTTAGGAACGATGAAAGGAATGGTGTTCGGCACAAACGGCGTGATTGACGCTACTACTGGTCCGCCGACAGTGGCCAATAGGAATATTACCTGGGAAAGACAAAAAACAAAGAATATCGGGTTCGAATCGCAGTTCCTGAATGGACTTTTATTTTTGAATTTTGACTATTTCTACAATATCCGGGATCAAATTCTTGCCAAAAAAAGTGGATCAGTACCTGATTATACAGGAATTACCTTGCCCGATGAAAATATGGCGCGGGTGGATAACCAGGGGTTCGAAATTGAAGCCGGCGTACGGAAATCCTACAAGGATTGGCATTTTGGCCTGTCCGGTAATTTCAGTTTGAGCCAAAATAAGTTAGTTTTTATTGATGAAGTGGAACCTCCTGTACCTTGGCAGACAAAAACAGGACTTCCATACGGAACCAGGTTAATGTATGTGGCCGACGGGATTTTCAGGGATAAGGCGCAAGCTGATGCATACGCCAAATGGGGAGCCACCCAACCGAAAGAGGGTGATGTTATTTTCAGAAATGTGAGCGCCGATTATAAGGATCTGGATGCGGCTTACGACGACAATGCAGTTGATGCCAACGACCGTGTCATGGTAAAGCATACCGTGGCTCCGGATGTATTTTATGGCATCAACATCGACCTCAGTTGGAAAAATTTTACCTTTTCCGCCCTTCTCCAGGGACAGGGTGAGTTTTTGAAAAAGAACTATTCCGACGACCGGCGTGGTGAAGAGGGGAATTATTTCAAGTTCATGTATACCGACAGGTGGACTACCGAAAACCGGGATGCATCCATGCCAAGACCCTGGAGCAGGAGTAACCAGTACTGGGTTTCGAATGACAACACTTTCTGGTGGGACAATTGCGCCTATTTCCGGTTGAAAAACGTGGTACTGTCATACAGCATCCCCAATCAATACTATAAATCAATAGGGATATCCAATATCAATGTGTATTTTTCGGGCAACAACCTGGCTTACTTGTGGAGCGGCACCAAGAAGTTCGACCCCGAGTCGGATGGTGCAAACTCCTATCCCACGATGAGAACCTTAGCCATTGGGGCAAATATTACTTTTTAAACGCATCAAATAATGATCATGAAAAAGATATTCATATACTTTCTTTCGTTCCTGCTGTTGTGCGGAACTTCATGTACGGACGTACTCGACCAGTCGGCTGTTGATGCCTTCGACGAAGATGTGGTTTTTTCCGACATCAACCTGGTAAAAGCATACGTTGGCGCCTGCTACTCCATGCTGGGCAGTACAAAAATGAGTAATGCAAATTCGGTTAATGGCCCATTGATACGTCGCGATTTCCTTTCGTCTTCAACTGACCAGACGTTGAATAATTTCAGGCCCGGAGGCGATTGGGAGGTATTCCTTCAAGGCACCATGAGCGCCGACAGGTTGGGCTTATTTTCCGATTCAGGTAATGATAACGGCAGGCCATGGCTTTACTGGGGGAACCTGTACAAAAACATCCAGAACCTGAATACCATTCTTTCGCGTATTGACGAAACCCCTGTCGTTAATTCAACCGAGGAAGCGCTCCGTACCCAATTGAAAGGCGAGGTGTACTTTTTGCGCGCTTTGTCGTACACCTACCTGATCATGGGGTACGGCGGGGTTATCCTGACAGATAAACCATATAAGATGACCGATGACTTTTCGAAAATAAAAAGATCGTCTATAGCCGACACCAAAGCATTTATCCTGGCTGATGTCGCCAAAGCGATTGAATTATTACCTGCAACCATTGAACAGGGCCGTGCTACGCGCGGCGCGGCAGCGGCGGTGAAATCAAGGATGTTGCTGTTTTGCGCCAGTAAATTAGCCAATGGCGGATGGGCGGAACAGGCTGCTAATACCCTGGTATCATTTCCGGCAGGCAGCCAAACTGCCCTTCTCAGGGAGGCTCGCGATGCAGCCAAGGACATCATGGACAGCAAGTACGGTAAATATGCGCTTGTAGGAAATACCTCCGAGCCGGTTTTACCTCTTTCCGATGAGGATATACAGAAGTATGCCGCTGATTTTTTCAAAATTTTCAATCAGCAATCAAATGTTGTGTGGAACAGCGAAACCATCTGGGGAACACAGTTTGTAGATAAAGACGGGCGCACGTACCAGCCGAATATTTGGTGCGGCCCCAGGGGATATAACGGTTATTCCAATAACGTCCCTACTGAGGAGATTGTTAGGAGGTTCGAGATGGCGGATGGTAGCAAGTTTGTGTGGGATGCCGCCCACCCCAACGATAAATTTACCCAGCGTAAAGCAACGGCTACCGAACTGGCAGCCAACCCCCTTCTCAACCCTTATAACGGCCGCGAAGCGCGGTTTTATGCTTCCATTTTGTATAACGGAGCGCTTTGGACTCAGCGTCCTGACCCTGTTATAGCAAGTGAACCGAATAACCGTCTTCAGTCGGGATACAAATACCGGAAAGACAAAGCCACGGGCCAATACCCGGCCACCCCATCCTGGAACGGGGTGGATACCCGCCAAAGTTCATTGACATATAATACCTCGGGTAACGCCACCAAAACAGGTTATATCATGAAGAAGTTCCTGGATCCCAACATACCGGGGAATTCAACCCAAGCTGTGAACAGCAAGTCAGCATGGATTGAATTCCGCTATGCCGAAATTTTGCTGAACTATGCCGAAGCCTGTATCGAACTTGGCGGCACTGATCTCCAGCTCGGTATCGACGCCATGAATATAGTACGGCACCGTGCAGGCCTTCCGAGCCGTGTAACCACCGACCAGGCTGAAGCACGCGAGTTTATACGGCACGAACGCGATATAGAATTTTTTGGCGAAGGACATCGTTTCTTCGATATACGCAGATGGATGATCTGCGACCAAGTAATTGTTCCTGTTTACGGCATGAGAGTCAATGAGTATGTTGAAAGTGATGCCCAAGGGAAGGATGTTCTCTTGGAAACTACATGGCAACTCATCAGTAGTGAAGATGGCACACGAAAATGGACAGGCAATTATTATTACTGGTTCCCCATCATGCGGACCGAAATTAACAAATCGCCCGGTTTGCAGCAAAATCCCGGGTATAATTAATCCCGGTGCACAAAGATTGTAAGAAGTTGCTTTCGGGAAACCTCACCAATGGCATCTATTATCTGCATATTTTCGATGGGGTGAGCGAAAAGCCTGAAATGAGGCAGATTGTGGTAAATCACTGATTGTAAATATGTATGATAATACCATAATATTTCTTTAGTTTGATATAATTGTAAGGAATTGCTTTCGGGTAATTCCTTACTTCATTATTCCAAAAATGGTACGATGAAAAGGGATAATGAAACGAATTAAATCATGAATTGTACAACAAAATACATATTTTTTCTTTTCATATTGATAATAACAGTAGCTTGTTCACGCTACCCAGCCGAGGTAGAGCAGGCTTTGAAACTTGCCGGTAACAATCGTTCCGAATTGGAAAAAACATTGGCATATTACCAAGAGCGTCAGGAAGACAGTCTAAAATACAAGGCCGCTTGTTTTCTGATCGCCAATATGCCTTATTATCACTATTTTGAAGGCAACCTTTTGGAACAATATTCGGGTATTTACGAAACATTGGCCACAGGAAAGCAAAGGCCACAGGAAGTACTGGATTCGTATATCGACAAGTATGGACGTTTTTCGAAATCTAAACTACAAAGAAAAGAAGATATTCAGACCATAACTTCTGCATACCTGGTTCAAAATATCGAATGGGCTTTTAAAGTATGGGAAGGACAACCCTGGGGAAAGAACATAGGCTTTGACGATTTCTGCGAATATATACTCCCATATAAAATTGGCGATGAGCAGTCAGTAGAATGGCGACAAATATTATACGAAAAGTACAATCCATTGTTGGACAGTTTGAGAAACTCACCAGATGCCTCCGATCCGTATGTTGCCGCATATACGGTTATTCGATCATTGTGTGGGGATAACAAGCATTTCACGACCACATTGCCTGATCTTCCTTATATGGTTCCACATATTATCGACCGGTGGCGATCAGGATCCTGCCGTGATCTTACCGGTTTAACGGTTTATATTCTCCGTGCATTGGGTATTGCCAGTGGTGTCGACTTTGTACCCATATTATCTTTAGCGGATACCGGGCACTTATGGGCATTTGTCCTGGATAAATCAGGGCGCACCCATACATCCGATTACCTGGAATGTATCATGCGCCCTTCCGGAAAAGTTCGAAATTACGCACCAAAAGTTTACCGGATAACATTCAGCATCAACAAGGACATGGAATCCCAGATGCAAGCCTTGGATCCGTCAGTTCCTCCTTTTTTTGTCCATTCTGCGTATACTGATGTCACATCGCTTTACACAGGGAGGAATCCGATTCGACCAGTGGTAGTAGCTGATTCTGCATGGTATCCACAGAAACGATTGGGAAAAATTGCCTATTTGTGTGTTCCTCGTAATTTGGACTGGTATCCGGTAACTTGGGTTCCGTTTGATAAGTCTGGTGTCCGGTTCAACCAGGTGAAGGTCAATACTGTTTTCAGGGTAGCCACTTGGGAAAATAACCAGCTGGTCTTTCATACCGATCCGTTTATTGTGGACACGCTTAGAAATCAAAATATTTTGAAAGTTGACTCCATTAAGGACAGGGTTTGTTTGTTCTCAAAGTACAATCATGATGTAGAATTTTTTACATTAAGGATGATTGGAGGTATTTTTGAAGGAAGTAACCACATATCTTTTGAGTCAACCGACACTCTTTTTGTTATTAATGAAGAGCCAAGGCGCCTGTTGAACAGGGGACAAATCCATTCCAAGAAAAAATACCGGTACGTGCGTTACAAAGGCGTAAATGGCTCTTATTGCGATGTCGCCGAAATCGCTTTCTTCGAACATACAGATGATATAACCCCTCTCAAGGGTAAAGTAATCGGCACTCCTAACGTGTTGGAATCAACCGATCATAATGATTATATCAAAGCATTGGATGGCAATCCATATACCTCCTTTCATTACAAGGAACCATCTGGTGGCTGGGTCGGACTTGAATTGGAACAGCCAACCGGCATATCCAAAATTGTCTACACCCCCCGTAATCGTGATAACTTTGTACGTAAAGGCGATTTGTATGAATTGTTTTATCTGGATAAGGAATGGGTTTCTGCTGGAAAAAAAACAGCCACAGCAGATTCATTGGTTTACGAACATATTCCTACAGGCACATTGCTATATTTGAAAAATCATATCCGGGGCATAGAAGAACGACCTTTTCTTTACAAGGATGGTAAACAAATGTGGTGGTAAAATTTGAGTTCTTTTGGCTTTACTTTCCTTTTTTCACCAAAGAGATGAAAAAGATATTCATATCATTATTCTAAAATAATACGATGAAAACATTCAAACATTTTTTATACTTTGTAATTCTTCTGTTTGTTCTTGTATGTATGGCTTGCCACAGAAATGTGGACAATGAGGAAGAAAATAATAATACAGATGATGATACATGTGATTTTATCATTACTGATGGTAAAGTACAAAGCCCTCAATGGCTGATTCGGGTAATCGATAGTCTCAAAAATTATTTAATTGAACCTCAAGTATATTCTATTAAACATGATGAACAAGAATATATCTTGCTTAGAGAAGACAGGCAAGTGAACACAACCATTAAGTATCGTAATTATTTGATTTTTAACTGTTCAGGAACAAAAATTGACCCTACACCCGAACTTTGGAATGAATTAACAGAAGATGCTCTGCCATGTGACATTGTCAAGATTGACAATAGGGTAAAAAGACCTGACTGGTTGGCGCTGATAGTAGACAGCATTTCAGATATTTATACGCCAGAATACGATTACATACCCTCAACATTTACCGTCAAACATCATGAACAGGACTATATTCTGATCAGGAATACCTTTTCTTCCAGCATACCGCTTGGTTATATTTTTGTTAGTTGTTCTGGGGAAAAAGTTGTTCCGGAGTCAGTCCTGTGGGGGGAGTTAATGGATGAAATTCTTCCGTGTGATATTAAGTTTGCTGATGACAGGATACAAAGTCCCCAATGGCTGGTGCAAGCCATTGACAGTGTTGCAAATCTTTACTGGCCGCGAGGCGCTTTAAAACCTTTTGTGTATTCCCTGCAATATAAAGAACAGGATTACATTTTTTTAAGAGATGGGGCTGCATCAACGAGGTCGCGTGGTTATATTTTTTTTACATGTTTTGGTGAAAAAGTTGTTCCCGAATCAGATTTGTGGAATGAATTAGTGGATGAGTACAAAAAGAATTATAATGTCTTATTATTGATCTGGTTATTAATATGATCATTGATGGTTGCGAGAAATTTTTAGATGATTGTAAATAGTGAGGATTTATTTACACCTAAATTTCTAAAATAAAAAATGCACATGTCAGATATAATGCTTATATTTAGGGTGTTAAAACGAAAAATAATCACATCTGACACATGCGAAACAAAGGTAATAAAAAAGAGATGGAAATTATCACCGGCAAGGTAGA
>JAVBNI010000067.1:0-4141 GCA_031551645.1 Bacteroidales bacterium
TGAATACCATTACAGATACAATAGACGCAACCACATGGATACTGTTTTTGACAACCTAATTTGCAGAATGATTAAATTCGAGCCAATCCGCAGAAAATTAAAAAAATAATTAGTGAGCTTTAAACGCCTATACCGATGATTTTAAATCTCCATTTGAGTCCTTTTTAGAAAAATATAAAGTGGGAGATAAAATTATTGGCAGAATAAAATCTATTGGCAGAAATGCGAAAGGTATATTTGGCTTGTTTATTACAATAGACAATTTTGATTGTCTATTGCCATATTCCATGATTCCAAAATCGTTTAAGGAGAAACTTGAAACCGTTATTATAGCTTCTGAAATAGAAGTTTCGGTTTATTCAATTGATTATAAGCACAAAAAAGTCGTTGTTAAGTTGTCTGAAAATGATAGTGTCTTGAAAGGTGTCTGCCATAAAAAAATTAAAGTATTGATAAAAGCAAGAAACAAATCTCATTAGGTTATTATTATTAAATGGGGTATTTTAGCATTGACATAGAAAAATATCATGAAGAGTTGTCTTCTATGGGTAGACAACTAAAGGGAATATTTTGCATACAATATCCAATATATTGTATCCATTCTGAAATATCGGATTCAACGCCCGATGCCCTTGATAATCTGGATAAAGTAATCGTAGACTTTCTTAAAATTAAACCAGATTTTACATCATTTCAAATTGGAAGTATAATAGGGGCATCTAAAAGCCTTGTGGATTTGAGAATTAAGAAACTTGTTTTTGATAAGCTACTTTGCAAAGATGGAGGTAAATGTTTCTTATCCGAAGAAGGAACTTCCGTTTTTGAAACCAAAATCCAATTAAGACAACATAAACTTTCTTATGACTTTTATGTTGACGGCATTACTTTAAAACCTCTTTCAAAAGTGTTTTATAACTACTATAAGAATAAACTCATAAGCGAAAATCATACATATTGCTATACAAACCAAGAAGGAGAAACAAAAACAGCAAGACCGTTCGCTCCTGATATTGTCCATACTCCACCAGATAAAAGCCTTATAACGAACTTTATAATGGGGGTTGAGACAGGAAAAAGAGACGAGTTTGGAATACCACTTGGTTTACAAAGCATTGATGATATTTCGTATACAAAAATGAGTTTCCAAATATTGATTTCTGTCAGTAAATCTAAGGATGGTATGATAAAGGAGTTTGCAGATGGTTTTGCTATATACTCACTATCTGAAGAATTATCGTATTATGAAACTGTAAGAAAAAACGTGTCTTTCTTTGAACCAACATTAAAAGAAAAGATTCAAAATCTGGAGTTTAAGATAATGATGCCTTTTCAAAAGAAAGATTCCCAAGATAAACCTGTACCATATCTTACAACCAATTGGCCTGAAATAGATAGATATAAGGATTCTCACAATAAGTGTTTTAACTTTAGTAGTGAAGATTTAATTAAATTTCTGGCAAAAACTTTTGAATTAAAACACATTGAACAAGAGAGTGTAATTAATGAGGATGATACAATTGAATTCAATATAAATAAAAAAACACTAAGCGAAAGTTCTAACAGGCAAAAGTTAGTTAATGGTCTTATCAGAAAAAGGGATTATAAAATATTCTTTAACAATAGTTTAGAAAGAAATGTATTCTTGTTCTATTTGTATTATAGAGCTGATGATCCACTCATTATAAAGTTAATTGAATTTGTCGAGCTTATAAAAATTCATAAAAAAGTCACTTTATCGTTTTTTTCGGAAAAACATATTGAGTACCTTGATAAATATCGTTCATATTTAGTTCTGGCAGGTGAATTTGATTTACTTGAAAAGTTGGATGTAGAAAAACATATGTCAATTACAAATTAGATGGAAGTTACATTAAAACATACAGATAGTTTGAACTCCGGTGCTTTCATAATTAATGAAGCGCGAAAAGAATATTCTCCTTTTGGCAATTATGATGGTATTTATCTTACTCAAGAAGGAAATACTTCATTAAAACAAGAAATTCTTAAAATAATAGACAACGCAAATAACGTTTTGAAAATATGCAGTTTTATTATTACTGACAAAGAAATTTCTGATGCAATCTTAAATAAAGTCAAAAACACTGATGTTGCAGTTTTCATCCTAACTCAACTTGATTCATCCAAGTTAGAAAATTTGATATCATTGGTTGATTTTATGACAGAAGAAGAGATTAAAGAAAATCCTTCACATACTCACTTGACATTCATTAAAAAATTATTTGATAATGGTGTACATGTTCGAGCATCACTTTCAATTCATGCGAAGTTTATTGTCGCTGACAGGACGACAGGATTCATTACTAGCGCAAATCTTACAACACCCTCATTGTCTTTCAATACTGAATCTGGAATATATATAGATAATAAGAGCAGTACAGAATTAGATAGGTTGTTTGATGCTATATATCTGCAAGGAACCACATATCGACAATTTCTCAATAGCTCAAAAAAAGGAAAAATGTTGGTTGTTCAAGCGGAAGCAAATCTTAAAGAGGACTTACTGCCTAATCCTATTCATTCGAACTTAAGGTATAAAGAACTTGACATCGAAGTATATTGTGTTTATGCTTTCCAGAACAAAGTC
Source organism: Bacteroidales bacterium (assembly GCA_031551645.1). Taxonomy (GTDB): domain Bacteria; phylum Bacteroidota; class Bacteroidia; order Bacteroidales; family UBA4181; genus JAIRLS01. The sequence goes on from JAVBNI010000067.1 coordinate 2,606, forward strand.
GCAAATCCCTTGTCAAAGATTATCAGCGCATTAGACAAGATTGATAAAAGAACGACTATTTAGTGTTTGTATTACATATTATTTGTATTTGATGCTGGCCAAAAGAAAAAATCCCGCTTTACGTTATTCGCAAAGCGGGATTTTTCGTTCCAGCAGGAAAAGCGTTTCTACCGGCTGCTCACATAGTTTTTTTGCATCAGGTTTTCGATGTCGTCTGTGTTGTAATAGATTTTACCCCCGACCATCGAATACGGCAGGATACCGTTGTCCCGGTAATTCTGCAACGTCCGTTTGCTGATATGCAGCATCCGGCATACTTTACCGCCGTTGATCCATTTATCCGCATCCTGATGGTTGCCAGACAGCAATACTTCAATACCCTTTTCCATTGAACTGATTTTTTCCAGCATCCCCGCATACAGAGGCGACTGGCGCGTAATATAATTTGTCATACTTGTATAGATTTATGATGATACATTTTTGTTTTGCATTTACAGGTATGCCCTTCCGATACCAGCGTTTTGATATCCCCGGGCTTGTAAAATATCTTTGCGCCTATCTGCGTGTATGGCAGTACGCCGCGATCCCTGTAACTCTGCAAGGTGCGCTTGCCAACACCCATCATCTGGCAGGCTTCTTGGCTGTCCAACCATTTGGGACGCTCTTTTAATCCTTTTTGGACACACAATTGCTCCAATTTCTCGTTCAAACTCCTTATCCGGCTTTCCAATTCATCCAGAACCGATTTTTCTATAATAAGCATATCTTCCATATCCGTATATTTTAATGCAATTACGATTTCCCTGCAAAAATATGTTACAATAACCCGTTGTCTATCAGGGTGGATACATTTGTCGTCATTTGTCGATCTTTTTCTCCCCTTCAATTTCACACATTTTTACCCGGAAACCATTATCAATAAAGGGATACAGGCTAATTTCCCTTGAAAAATAAATTACTTTTTTGACAAGATATTTTACAGTTAGGATAAATGCGAAGCAAAACGGAGTAAAATTCTACATAACTGAATGTTACGCGTGTTTTTAATTTTATTTTGCATCACAAATATCATGTACTTGTAAATATTATGGCTGTAAAAGAAATCAATATCCCCGGCGCCGGAGCGTACCAGCATAGCCCCGGTTTTATTTCCGTGAAAGAAAAGACGGGCTGCGTGCGGCGTTCTCTCTCCGGTTCGAACGCCGCCCCAAATTCCGGGTTCCATCAAAATCCATTTGGTTATTCCGGTTCCGGACAAACGAAAAACGAGCTGGCAACGGGATTTATCCATTATAATTCGTGTGAAGATTTTTTGAGAATGGTTACACGGGTAAAATATTGTTCACATCCCGTCTTCATCTTTAAAGTATCAAAATTCTTCTACAAGGACATCAAAAATCATGGTAAAATATCCGTGCAACTTCGATCTGCCAACCCTTTCAGTTTTTTGAGTAGCAAGTTTATGTTTTGGTATGCCCAAAACCACTTGCCCGCCTCCCAAATGTCGGGCGGGGAAGGTAAAATCCCGTTGGTCTG
>JAVBNI010000029.1:0-7040 GCA_031551645.1 Bacteroidales bacterium
TGAATTTGAAATATTATCAAACAGGGCAAAAAATTGACAAGAAAGAAATTGATTATCAAAACATAAGCCCACATCCTAAGATACCTGAACTGAATTATCGAATATCTGCTTGAATTGGGAAAATTATTTTGTTCGCGTTCCGTAACAACAATTGACAGAGTTTAAAATTTGTATAACTAAATAAAAAATATCACCATGAAAACCTCCAAAACAAGTATAAGCAAATCGATTGTATTTTTCCCGATGGGAAAAGGATTTTTGAAATCAAAAGACAGATTGTGGAAACAACTATCACAAATTTTGTGAGATAAAACTTATAAGCGTTACTTGTAGTCAATTAGACACCAACTAAGAGTTTGTTTTATTGTTTTTTAATTATAAATTTGCTTTTCTCCATATGTTTTCTGTGTCCTGAAAAACTGGTAAAGGGACACAGAAAACTAAGGGGGATTTTCAGCATACCCGAAGGTAACATGCAGAAAACCACAGAAGTATTAAGCGCTTGCTGGTAAATGATTGACGTTTTAACTTGATGTGTGGCATTGAATTAAAGCCTATTAACATCATTTTCAATTGTCCATTTTCAATTCTCAATTACTTACATATCCCTATATTCTTCCTGTTTCTTTTTCGGCAATTTCTTGATTACCTCATTTACTGAATGACTGATTAATTCTTCAATCAATCTGTCGGGTACATCACTTTCCAAATGTACCATATTCCACAACAATGTTTTGAAATCGGTTGCGGTTATCCCCTGGTATCGTTCTCGCAGTTCGATTGATTTTTCAGGATTACATTTCAAGTTAACCTTAAAAATCCCATCTTTAGGATTTAACGGAAGGTATGCAAACATTTTGTCCATCACCTTAAATACCAAAACAGAATGATCTATGAATGGTAACGACTCCGAGCTTCCTTTGACGGAAATGCAATATTCTCTTAATTCTTCGATATTCATATCAAAACCTTAACATTCTTAACGATTGATCATGTATCTGATTACATGTTTTAAGTATTTGTAAAAAACAATCAATATTTCCTCTTCAATGTATAAGTTGATTTAATGAATTTTAGAATAACTTTCCATTTTCCATTTTCAATTAATCAATGGCTATAGTCCAATATCTCTATACTTTCCCCGATTTTCTTTTTAATTGCCTCTTTCATTTGTCCGGCGTGAGGGCAGGGAAATCCGATAGGCGTCCCTTTTGCAATACAGGATGCCAGAACAATCACTTCGGCGCCTCTATCAACCATTATTTTTGCGCGATTTACCGCTCGCTTTCCAGGGCAACCGCCGCAGGAAACAAAGCCTACTACTTCGACTGTGCCTGTTTTTTGGAATGCGCATTTTCCATCCCCAGCCACTTTTAGGCAGGTAGTTCCGGGACATAAATCTTCTGTTTGCTGACAACGGATGATGCCTACTTTTTTCATTGTATCTGCTGATTAGTTGTTATTGTTTTCTGCTCTTTCAAACTTCATGATTAATTCGGCATGTCCGGTATTTTCTTCAATACCTTCGAGTATCACTTGAAATCCTTGTTTTTTATAAAATTCGACTGAACGCTTGTTTTCCTTAAAAACGGCTAATTCTAATGTTTCGTACTGTTGCTTTACAAAATTGATCAATTGTTTGCCAATGCCTTTCCCCTTCACTTCGGACGAGACAAAAAGCGCTGCAATATAGTTGTTTATCATTGAGATAAATCCGAGAATTTTTCCCGAAGTTTCGTAAATGTATGTCGTAGCCGAAGGAAGGTAAATATGCTGCATATCTTCCTTTTTGCCTTGCCAATAATTTGCATCCATAAAATCGTGAGCAATGACAGACGCTTCCACCCAAATGTTGATGATGGCATCAGTCTCAGTCGTGTTTACAGGGCGTATCATACAAATCGAATTACTTGATACAAAAATACGGATTAAAAATGACATTCATTTTCACTCTTCAACTTTCAATTGTATAACTTTCTCATTTTCGCTGTCAGCCAAGGCGCTACCCCGGTAAACAGAACTACCAGCAGCCAAATGTTCCCTGTAGTGATATCGTATGCTTTTACCAATACTGACAAAGTATCTCCCGTTAGTAATCCGAAAACAGTTTCAAAAGCAATGGTTAATAAAATCCACAATAACCCGATTATCCAATATTTTTTTGCAGTTCCTTTGCCAATCCGGGGGATACAAAAATAGCAAAGAATAAAAATCAGAATACAAAGCAAAATTCCGCTCAACGGTAATCCGTATTTGGCTCCTATCAACGGATTGATAACTTTGTCGCGTAATCCACCATTCAATATGGCGAGGGGAATAATCGCCAACCAGATTAAAAGAGACTTTTTTATCATACATTAAGTTTTTGAATTACAGATCATAATGACTCTGGCAGGTCTGCCGACCCTGTCAGGTCATACGGAAGACCTGTCAGGCTGCGAAGCTGCTGACAGGGTCGGAATATAAGTGACATTAAATTACGACTTCATTTTTGCCAAACTGGTAATACGTTGTATAAATTCTGTTTTTGCTTCGGTATAACCATCCCTGTCATGCTCAAATTGTTGTTTTAGCTTGAGTTTCAGATTTCCGTATTCCTTGGCTGTTTCAGGATGTTCAAGCAGATAGTCACGAAAATAAATTTCATCCAAAACGCCGGGATACCTGACATGAACATGGAAAACAGGTGGTAGAAATCCTGTTGGCATATATCTTTTCAGAAACATCATGTGCGGTTCGGGTTTATGAGGCTGCGGACTGTAGATATATCCGATTGACCCCATGATCGCAATCAATTTGTCAAGGTCTGTATCCTCTTTTACTTCCAACAAAATATCAATAGTCGGTTTAGCCAATAACCCGGGAATGGCGGTACTTCCGATATGGCTGATTTTTTCGATATGCCCGCTGCCGATTTTTTCTTTTAACAGTTCAGCTTCGTGCTGAAAATCATCTTTCCAATGCGCCTGATGTTCCGTCAAAATGATTGGAAACAGTTGCCAAAGTTCTTCATTACTCATTTCTGTCAATGACTGTTCCTTTTTGTGTGGATGCATTTCCATGTGCAATAACGGGTAAGGCTTTCTTGTGTCATCTAATTTCGAACATTCATCAGCAGAAAATTCTTTAGCTATTCAAATATTTTCTTGATAGTGAAGTTATGAGTCGTTTCCAATGGCTTTAACCGGTTTAATAATTGAGCTTTGTGTTGTTGTCCACACGTCACAAACAATTTCTTTCCATGATAGATACTGCACCACTTCAAGATATTTTTCACCATCACGTCGTTCCTGTTGTTAACCTGGTTCAATATCATTTCAGCAGTGCTTATCCATTGAGGAAATTCTCGTTTGGTAATAGAAAGAAATGTTTGATATACCAACAGCTCTTTTACTTCTGAATAAATACAATAGAGTGGTGTATTAATTGTTTGAAGCGTATATTTATTACCATCTAAATTATCCAGCAGCAGAATAGCTTTTGTTACCCTATCCCATTCCATATAGCTTTCAGGGCTCAACGTATTATTTTGGTAGCCTTGTATGATATCTTGCATCATTTTGTTTTGTTTTTCAAAAAATTTGGTAGAACGGTAATACTCATTCCTACCTTCTATCTCATATGGACGCAAATCCGCCTTTGTTTTTTGTTGATAACGGTAGGCAGCCATATTTTCCTGTGATGAGGTCAACAAATCAGGGTATTTATCAAGGTCTAAACGATAATCGGATGTAAAATAAATAGCTTCTAATTCACATAAAATAACATCCGGACGGACACGCTCCATCGCATATACAATAGAATCGGCATTGATGTATTTGGTTGGTTCATGTGCAGTGCCAAGTATATAAAGTTCTGTGCTTTGGGTAAATGTATGAATACTGCATACGGTTAGTATCCAAAATAACAACGCCGTTCGTTTCATGCTTTTTTATTTTTATTATATTTTTTCAACAGTCATATGCAAAATTGGATAAGGCCTTCCTGTTGCATCCAATTCCGATCGGCCAGTGATGGAAAATCCTTTGTGAAGATAAAACACTACAGCTTGTCCGTTTTGCTCGTTCACATCCACTTTACGTAAATCCAATTCATTTACGGCATAATTCAATAAGGCAGAGCCAATTCCTTTTCCACGGGTATCGGGATGAATGAACAACATTTCGATATGATTGTCCGAAACACCCAGAAAACCGAGTATTATATTTTCCGCATCACGGACAGCATATAATCGTACAGCATCAAGGTATTGCTCGGGGATCAGCTTCCGGAAAAATAAAATATCTTCTTCTTTCAGAAAATGATGCGTCGCCCTGACCGATGCTTCCCAAACCTGCATGACATTGGGATATTCTTCCTTTAAGATGTTTGTTATTTCAATATTCATCAATCCTTTTTTAATAAACCATATCCACTAATTGAATGCCATTTTAAAAAATCGGATGGTCATAATGATTTATTGTCGTCATTTTGCTTTTCACGTTCACAAAGGTACGGACTTCGCCGAAATAATCGGGAAAACTATCAAATGGCCTGCTGCCAATCAGAAGCATGATATTCAAAATCTCAATCATTTCCCGGGAAAACAGGGCATCGTAGCATAACCTGTGACCTGCCACCCGTCATATGTCACTATCAAAAGAATGTCCGTTTTTTACAATCAGGTGGAATAAACATTCTGTATCTTTGCTATATCGTTAAGTATTGCTGGTAAATAATCGTTATGTTAGCCATTCTCAATTTTCAATTGGCTTCGCCGAGCTAAAGGTTCTCCATTCTCAATTAAATAAGGTGTGGATAGTTTTCAAATCATACAGCCATCGGCGTTATTAGCGCCTTATGTGAAGCATTATTGGTTTTTGACGGCCAATACTACCTCGCAAGCTTGTGAGCGCGTGATCCCGAACGGACTGATAGGCTTGATGTTTCACCGTGGTGAACGGCTCTTTTCTTCATCGGACAACCAATGGCAACCGCGGGCTTTTATAAGCGGACAGGGAACCGGATATACCGACTTGTTATATTCCGGAAATATTGATTTGATTTGCATAGTGTTTCAGCCGGTTGGCGCCAAAGCGTTTTTCAACATCCCGTTGATAGAACTGAGCGAACAAAACGTAGCTGTTGACGACTTGAACGATCAGCAACTTACGGAATTAAGAAAACGGTTGTTTGACGTTGTTGATATAAAAACATGTGTTTTTCTCATTGAGCAGTTTTTATTCAAACGTCTTTGTTCATTGGCTGCACATAATTTAAAACGGATCAACGCGGCACTGCAAGCGATTTATGGCGGACAGCACAATATGGACGTGCTTGCACAAACAGCATGCCTCAGCTACAAACAATTCAAACGTGTGTTTGCTGAATACGTGGGCGCCAATCCGAAAGATTATTTGCGCGTCGTCCGGTTTCAAAAAGCATTATATATACTGCAAACCCAACCAGAGACTTCATTTACCCATTTGGCTTATGAATGCGGTTATTACGACCAACCGCATCTCATCAAGGAATTCAAGGCGTTTTCGGGTTATACGCCTACGGAATACTTGGCCATTTGTGCGCCTTATTCTGATTATTTTTCATCATCAAAATAGCAGGATTTAATGCCGTTTAGTTAGGAATTATTCAAACCCACAAAAGATGTCTCCACCTGCCCGACTATGTTCCCGCCTGAATTCGTTCAGGTGGGCAGGCCTCATTTATCATTAACCATTTATCATTAATCATTACTTAGCAAGATTTGTAAAAACAATATCATAAGCTTTCCGTAGCTTTGTTATTTTCAATTTCCAAAAATATGACTAACAACGAAGCCAGCCGGAAAGAATATATCTCGCGGATTAACAAAGTGATGGATTATGTCGAAAAGCACATAGACCAATCCTTGAACTTATACACATTGGCGGAAGTCGCCAGTTTTTCACAATTTCATTTTCATCGGATATTTACGGTATTGACAGGTGAGACGCCCACCGATTATGTACAGCGGATACGGTTGGAAAAAGCGGCTATTCTCCTGCTGAACGACGAACGGATGTCTATCAGTGAAATCGCATACGCCTGCGGATTTAGCAGCCTGTCCTTGTTTAGCCGTTCTTTTCGCACTCACTTTAATACGACAGCCAAAGAATACCGGCAGCAGGAGCGGGCGATTTATGTGCGCGATGGTTTGCGATATAGCAAGAATGGTCAATTGCTTAGCAAGAATATGAAACACGATTTTGATTTTGAGACGCAACTTTGCAACGTCAAACTCAAACAAATTATTTTTATGGACACAAAAATCGAAATCAAAGAAATGCCTGAAATGAAAGTGGTATATGTTCGCCACACAGGCCAGTTTAACCAAATCGGGAAAGCCTACGAAAAGCTGATGAAATGGGCGGGCCCGCGGGGTTTGTTGAATTTTCCGCAAACCAAGACCATTACGTTTTATCATGATGATCCATCGGTGACAGCTATTGAAAAAGTACGGCAAGATGCTTGTATTACCGTGGCAACTGACGTGAAAGTCGAAGGCGAGATCGGGAAAGGCGTTATTCCGGCCGGGAAGTATGCTGTCGGCCGCTTCCAGATTGACGAAAAAGGATTTGAAAAAGCATGGAATACTATGTGTTTGTGGCTTACCGAAAGCGGCTACCAACCTAACGGAAATTCGTATGAATTGTACTACAATTCAGCCGAAGAAGACATGCAAAAGAAATTCGATCTGGATATTTGTATTCCGGTTAAGATATTGTAAACGTATGCCAGGCAGTAGAGACGGCGCGCGCCGTCTCTACATTACGTCACATGTCATCATCAAAAGAATGTCCGTTTTTTCCAAGTTTTGAGAATTGAACAACCATAATTTTGCACTGTCAATTGGCAAGTCAAATAATTTCTTCACATTCAAAACAAATGAAATACCCATGAGCGAATAAAAAATAAGCACACCAACCGCGATGAATAATCGTGAAGGGCACCGGGAGTAATTCTAAAAAATATTGTTAACCAAGCTAAAGTCATTAAAAAAGAAAACAATGCCGGTTTTTTAC
>JAVBNI010000078.1:0-32574 GCA_031551645.1 Bacteroidales bacterium
AATGAAATACCCATGAGCGAATAAAAAATAAGCACACCAACCGCGATGAATAATCGTGAAGGGCACCGGGAGTAATTCTAAAATATTGTTAACCAAGCTAAAGTCATTAAAAAAGAAAACAATGCCGGTTTTTTACTGATCCTGAAGAGTTCGAAAATGAAATTGGCATAGTCCGCAAAAGTCGGGCACCAAGTCTAAGCACCAACCGATGTTACCAATCCTGATAGTTTTTCGGGAGGGAGTACGAAGATGAAAATTTACCTCTCTTAGACTTTTTCTTTTTACTCTGATTTTTAGTATTTTAAAAAAATTATACAGATGAAAAACGTTATCACATTATCCACACTGACACTTTCGATCCTGGCGATCGAATCATGTCATAAACCGGTTAAACCTAAAAAACCTAATCTCCTTTTTATATGGACCGATCAACAGACTGACCGGACTATGGCTGTTTACGGTAACGACAAGTTCAAGGTTCCGCATATGAACGCTTTAGCCGATCAGAGTATCGTTTTCAGGAATTCGTATGTTGTTCAGCCGGTATCCACTCCATCCCGCGGGACAATGCTGACGGGGCTTTATCCACATCGTCACGGAGCTATGGAAAACAACCAGGTCATGTCGGAGCAGGCAAAGTGTTTGCCTGAGTTATTGGACGATCCTTCATATGCCACCGCCTATTTCGGAAAATGGCATTTAGGTCGCGAAAATACTCCACAGCACGGCTTTCAGGAATTGTCGTCTATAGAAACTTACGACAATGGCTATCGCCAGGGTGAAGAAGTTCCTATTTCGGGTTATCAGAAGTTTTTGATGGGTAAAGGTTTTTCGGATGAGTTTGTAAAAAACATATCCCGGACAGATGCCTCAAATTTAGCGTATGATTTCACAAAGCCAAAGTATCTCGAACTTACTGTCATTGACTTCTTAGAGCGTCATAAGGATCAACCGTTCGTGCTTTATGTGAACTATTTAGAGCCGCACACACCTTTCAATGGACCTTTCAATAATCTTCACAACAGTAAGGAGTTGGATTTACCGCCTGCATCCGATTGCCAACTTACTGAAGACGATCCTGTTCGTTACCGTCTTCGTGTGAAAGATCGTTCGAAAGAGAAGCTGGAGTCCGATTACCGGAATTATGCAGGATTATGCCACTCTGTGGATCTCAGTTTGGGAGCGATACTCAAAAAACTCGACGAGCTTGGATTGAGTGAGAACACTATCGTTATTTTTACCAGCGACCACGGCGAGATGATGGGTGCTCACGGTCTGGGCGAGAAAGGTGTTATGTACGAGCCGGCGTTACGTGTTCCGTTGTTAATGAGGATTCCATGGATAAACAATAATAAACAGGAGATCATCCAAAATAACGTAACGAACATAGACCTTGTACCAACGCTTCTTGAACTTATGGGTAAAGATCCGAAAAGTTATTCAGAACTTCAGGGCAAGTCGATTGTCCCATTGATGGAAGGCCGTAAAATTCCGGACGACGACGGTTATATCTTTCTTATGTGGAATCCCAATACCGTGGAGAGCATTCAAAATTCCAAGGCATCGGTGGGCAACTATACGAAGGAGGAATTGAAATATTACAAAGATGCATCATTCCGCACTGTGATTGCTCCTGATGGATGGAAACTATCTGTCAGCGACCGCGACAAAAACCAGTTGTTCGATCTCAGGTCGGATCCTTATGAGTGCAGCAACCTGTATTACAAACCGGGACACGAGGCTAAGATCAGTCATCTTACTGGGAAGATCAAGGAATGGCAGGAACGCATCGGGGATAATGTAGAAATGAAACGTTGATAAACTAAAAATTGACATAATACATATGAAAACAACAAATTTTATTATCCCATGTATCATTGGTGTTACCGGATGTTCTTCTTTGGGGCAGCAAAAAGATATCAAACCCAATATCATTTACATTCTTGCCGATGACTTGGGCTACGGCGATCTGAGTTGTTACGGACAGCGACGCTTTATTACCCCGAATCTCGACAAGATGGCTTCGCAGGGGATGCGCTTCACGGATCATTACTCTGGTTGCGCTGTTTCTGCTCCCGCACGCTGTGTGCTGATGACAGGCCTTCATACAGGACACTGCACTATTCGCGAAAATTTTTCGAAGGTCACAGGCAAACGGGTAGACTTGTTGGAGACAGATATTACTATCGCCACCCGACTCAAAGAACAGGGTTATGCCACCGCGATTTTCGGCAAGTGGGGACTAGGTAAGGATAAGTCCAATGCTGTTCCTACCCGCAAAGGATTCGATCGTTTCGTAGGTTTCCTTGATCAGAAGGACGCCCACAACCACTACCCGCCCTTCATGCATTGGAATGAGGAAAAAGTGATGATTCCCGAAAACCAGAACAGACAAACGGGCGTCTATGCCAATGACGTTTTCACCGAAGAAAGCAAAAAATTTATCCGCGAGAATAAAAATAAACCTTTTTTCATTTACCTTCCTTACACGATCCCACATGCTGAATTGGCTGTACCTGCCGATGATTTCGAGCTTTTTCGTGACAAATTTCCACTGGAAACGCCTTTTGTTCCTAAACCCGGAGCAACCTACCGCTATTCAGAGCAACCACATGCCTCGTTCGTGGGAATGGTCACCCGGATGGACCGTCAAATTGGGGAGATATTAGAATTACTGAAAGAACTGGGGATTGACGGGAACACACTGGTGCTCTTTTCGAGCGATAATGGGCCGCACGACGCTGGCGGAGGCGATCCGGGCTATTTCAATGGAAACGCCGGACTGCGCGGGATCAAACGCGACCTTTACGAGGGCGGTATCCGTATCCCATTCATCGCCTGGTGGCCCGGGAAAATCAAAAAAGAAAGCATTTCGAAACACCCGTCAACTTTCTACGACATGATGCCCACTTTCTGTGAATTAGCCGGAGCGCCTATTCCTGCCAATACAGATGGATTATCTATCGTTCCTACGCTAATGGGACAGGATAAGGAACAAAAAAGACACGAAGCGCTCTATTGGGAATTTCCACGCGAAAAAGAAGTGACGTGGCAAGCGGTACGGATAAGTAATTTTAAGATCATACGTACCGGTATCAACAATTCGATCGAAGTGTATGATCTTTCGAAAGACCGCGCCGAACAGAACGACCTGGCAGCCCAGCGTCCCGATTTGGTAAAGCGTGGTGCAGAGTTGTTCGTGTCGATGCGAACGCCTAATCCCGAATTCCCTGTTCCGGGCCTTGACTGATATAAAGACGATGAAGTATGACGGCAATTTTCTTGCAACCAACAATGTCCGAATGGCCCGTTTGCGCTCTGTCGCAGGTTACAATGGCCAGCAATTGAATATACCAATGATAATTAAATTAGTGAAGATCAACAGCATATTAAATTTAAAACACGTAAAAGCGTTATTTGTCGCTGCTCTTTTGGGTGCATTCCCTACGCTTAATGCACAGGAGAAGCATGAATTCTGGCTCGACCAGGGAGTTTTGAAACAGGAATTTATTTACGAACAGGCATCCTATCCCCAATGCCATGCATCGACGATAGCAGAAACGCCGGAAGGTTTGGTGGCCGCATGGTTCGGTGGAACCAAGGAAGGCAATCCGGATGTTTGCATCTGGCTGAGCCGTTACGAGAACGGACGATGGACGGAAGGGCAAAACGTAGCGAACGGAATCATGCACGACGGGGAACGCTATGCCTGTTGGAATCCGGTGTTGTATCAGGTTCCGGGTGGAGACCTGTGGCTGTTCTACAAGGTGGATTCGAAAGTGGCAGGCTGGTGGATGAAATCGAAAGATCATGGTCACACCTGGTCCAAAAGCGAAAAACTGCCGGATGGATTTATGGGACCGATCAAGAACAAGCCGGTGATGTTAAGCGACGGTACGATCATGTGCCCCTCGAGCCGTGAAGACGCCGGCGGTTGGCGTGTCGTGATGGAATACACCCGCGACAGCGGAAAAACCTGGCAAAAAACCGATTATATCAACGACGGACAAGTGTTAAAGGCCATTCAACCAAGCATCATTTTCCACAAGAACGGTAGCCTGCAAATTCTTTGCCGCAGCAGAAACCGTGCTATACTTGAATCCTGGTCTTTCGATAACGGCATGACCTGGACTCCGATGCAAAAATCCTCCCTGCCGAATAACAATGCTGGTACAGATGCAGTTACACTGAGAGACGGACGTAGTTTGTTACTCTACAACCATGTTCTGCCTCCGGACAACCAGGCAAAAGGTCCGCGAACACCGCTGAACGTCTCTGTAACAAAGGATGGCAAGATCTGGTATGCCGCTGCTGTTCTGGAGGACTCGCCTATCAGCCAGTACTCTTATCCTTCTGTCATCCAGACATCGGATGGGTTGGTACACGTGGTTTATACCTGGCGCCGCCAACGTATCGCACATGCAGTAATTGATCCCTCCAAATTGAAACTGAAAAAGATCAAAGGCATCCAATGGCCTAAAGCCAAGAGATGGGACAGACCGAACCTCTATAAAAAAGTTTAACATACTTTACGCTCATTCTCAATTTTCCATTCTCAATTCTCAATTGCCTAAGATATATTTTATGAAACCATTTATTCTTACCACCGCCACGCTGTCTGTCGCAGGATTTTCAGTCTCTGGTAATGATGTTTCGCATCCGAACATTATTGTTATTCTAGCTGACGACTTGGGTTGGAACCAGGTCGCCTATCAAGGCTCCACATGGTATCAAACGCCTAACATCGATCGTATCGCACGCGAAGGCACTACATATCAGGCAGCCTACTCCGCTGCCCCCATTAGTTCGCCCACACGTGCTGCGCTCATGACGGGCAAATATCCTGCTCGACTTCACCTTACCGACTACATACCCGGTAATCTTTACGAAGCCAAACCACTTGTAACTCCGCGGATGAGCCAGAGCTTGCCCCTCGCCGAAATAACCCTTGCCGAACGTCTTCGCAAACGCGGTTATATTAACGGTCTCTTTGGCAAATGGCACCTTGCCGAAAACTACGACTACATGCCTGGGCGCCTTATGGATCCTGAATCACAAGGATTTGATGTCGTCTTTCACACCAATAAACCCAAATCGGACGACTTTTGCAAACCCGACGCCCACAACGCCATTTCCATCACCGATAATGCCATCAAATTTATCCGTGAAAACCAAAACCGTCCCTTCTTTTGCTATGTTGCACACAATGTCGTGCACATGCCCCTCATGGAGGATCTGGGTCTCGTTAGCAAATACGCAAACAAAAAAGGCGCATCCGATCCACGCAACCATCCTGTCATGGGTGCAATGATTGAACGCATGGATACCCAAATAGGTCGTATCCTCGACGAACTTGATATACTGGGCCTTTCTCAAAACACCATTATTGTATTCACCTCCGATAACGGCGATGTCAGTTACCTTCAATCACAAGACCCTTTCCGCGGCGGAAAATCCATGCTTTTTGAAGGTGGTATCCGTGTCCCTGTTGCGATCCGCTGGCCGGGTATCGTGCAAGCCGGTATTACTGTTCCTGACGACCAACCCATCATCACCCAGGATATTTTCTACACCATCGCCGAAGCTGCCGGCTGCGACATCAGCGACCTTCCGTCGCATTCCGGTATGACAACTGACGGCATGAGCCTCCTCAAATATCTTCGCACCGGCGAAAGGTTCCCCACCCGTACTCTTTTTTGGCACTATCCGCATTATCATTCACTTGGCGGTTATCCCAGTTCGGCAATTCGCGAAGGCAACTACGTGCTCATCCAATGGGCCGAAGGAGAACTACTCGGAGTTGGGCCAGCTACCAGTCTTTACGACCTCAGCGTTGACCCAGCGCAAGAAAACGACATCGCAAGTATGAATACCGAAATCACGATGCAACTTCGCGACAAACTCAACAGTTGGAAAAAATCAGTCAAGGCCCAGGAGATGTCCATTCGTCCCCCCTAGCGCACCTGCACCTGGCCATACTGGGTGGTAAATACCATCCAGTACCAGCTCAAGAACCAAGGAATCAACAATCAATGGATCGAGATTGTCCGTATCATGAACACCCAAAAGACGGTCACCACCACAGTGTACAACAACTGCAAACAGGTCATCCAGATACGAAACCAAATGAAAAAATAAAACAGCTATACCAAGTCCTCAAGTACAAAGCAGCACCCTTCAAAAGAAAAAATCTGTACTACACGAATTGGACTTCAAGAAAATGAAAATCTATACTGCCAGACTTTAGGTCAGGTTAGCTGTAAAATGAGTTATGTGGACCTTGCTTAATTAATGATAGAATAAACCTGTAAATTTGGATATGTACACTATATTTGTCCGGATTTATTAAAAAACGATAAAATGAGAACATGTAAATATTTTATTTCGCTTTTCCTTTGTTTTCTGTTGGTTGGCAACATGCAAGGGATAGATTTCCGTTTCAATACCAATGGTAAGTTTAAAATTGTACAAGTGACCGATACGCATATCAAGGTCGATTCGGAATATTCGCTGACTACAGTTGAAATGCTTCGTCAGGTACTGGATGCCGAAAAGCCCGATTTGGTTGTTTTCACCGGCGATGTTGTTACACAAAAACCTTATAAGGCAGGCCTCGATCTGGTGATAGAGCCGGTTATCAGCCGTAAAATTCCATGGGTCTTGGTGTTTGGGAACCATGACGATGAACAGGACATGACGCGTGAACAATTGGCAGGTCTGATAGAATCCTACCCTTACCAGGCCGGAAAGATGAAAAATAAAAATGTATCGGGTTACGGGAATTTTATTTTGGAAGTGAAAGGCGCCAATGATAAGAAACCCGGAGCGTTGATTTATTGCATGGATTCGCGTGCCTACAGCACATTAAAACCAACGGTAGACGGTTATGGATGGTTCACTCTGGATCAGATAGAATGGTATCGTAAACAAAGCGAAAAATATACGTCGGGTAATGGAAATAAACCTTTACCAGCATTGGCTTTTTTCCATATTCCCCTGCCCGAATATAACGAAGTGTTAGACCCGGAAAATAAAGTGATCGGCGTTAAACAGGAGGACGTTTGTTCGCCCAAATTGAATTCGGGAATGTTCTTGTCAATACTCGAAAAGGGTGATATAATGGGAACTTTTGTAGGACATGATCATGTAAATAACTATATTTTTAATTGTT
This sequence comes from Bacteroidales bacterium, assembly GCA_031551645.1. Lineage (GTDB taxonomy): Bacteria > Bacteroidota > Bacteroidia > Bacteroidales > UBA4181 > JAIRLS01. Next base: position 7,172 of record JAVBNI010000078.1, read on the forward strand.
ATGGTATTGCTCTGGCATATGGTCAGTTTTCGGGAAGTAAAACTACCTATGGCGACCAGAATGGTGTTCGTGTGATCGAACTTACCGAAGGAACAAGAGGTTTTGATACGTGGATACGTTACAATGCTACCACTGTGATCAACAAAGTGAAATTTCCCGACGATCTACCTGTCAAACCGCCGAAGAAAAAGTAGGAGATTTGTATTTGAGAATAAGATAACCTTAACCCCGGAAGATTTAATTTTTTGGGGTTTTTGTACTTGAGATGTGCGGGATGGGAATTATGGTCAGGCTGTGAAGCTGCTAGGGTTAGAGCAAAATCCTCAAATAAACGACATGAGGACTTCAGCATCAACAAACCTTTTTGTTAATTATTTTCTATTTTTCGTCAAGGTAAAAGAATTACCTTTGGCGGTTTAAAAAAAATATGAACTGGATTATTTTAATCATTGCCGGTATGTTTGAAGTAGGCTTTACCTCTTGTCTTGGTAAAGCTAAAGAAGCTACCGGTGGCGAATCATACTTTTGGTATGGTGGTTTTTTTGTTTGCCTTATTTTGAGTATGGTATTACTGATAAAAGCAACGCAAACGTTGCCCCTTGGAACCGCATATGCCGTGTGGACAGGAATCGGCGCTGTGGGAACGGCTCTCATGGGGATTTTTGTATTCAGAGAACCAATCGATTTCTGGCGGATTTTTTTTATAATCACATTGATCGGGTCTATTATCGGACTTAAAGCGGCTTCGCATTGATTGAATCAAGTCCAAATTACGCTGCGGAAATCCTTAAGTGAACGACATTGTTCCTTATGTATACAACCCTCCGTTAATAGAAATCACTTCGCCGGTGATGTAGGATGCCTGCGGCGAGGCAAGAAAGGCAGCAGCATCAGCAACTTCTTCGGCGGAGCCGAACCGTCCCATCGGGATGAGCGATTTAAGTTGTGATTCGTCCAGGTCGGAAGTCATGTCAGTGCGGATGAAACCCGGCGCAACAGCATTGACCGTTACATTTTTTTTGGCTACTTCCTGTGCCAGTGATTTAGTAAGCCCGATAATTCCTGCTTTGGCTGCTGCATAGTTGGTTTGTCCCGGCATTCCTTTCTGTCCGGAGAGCGACACCACGTTGACAATCCGCCCGTATTTCCGGACAAGCATGTTTTTCAAAAGGGCGCGGGTAACATAAAAGCATGCGTTCAGGCTGGTGTCGAGCACCTTGTTCCATTGTTCGTCTTCCATCCAGATCAGGAGGGCATCCTGGCGAATCCCGGCATTGTTGACTAATATTTCGATGTATTCGTCTTGGTGCGATTCCTGCCATTGTCCCAGTACTTGTTCGACACCGGATTTGTCCGTAACATCAAATTGCAGGAGTTCACCGCTGCCGCCTTGTTGTTCGATCAACGACAAGGTGTTTCCCGCTTCTGTTTTATTCGACAGGTAATTAATCAGTATATGGTAGCCCGCAGAGGCCAATTTCAAGCAAACAGCCCGTCCGATTCCACGGGAGCCTCCCGTTACTAACGCATTTTTCATACTTTCCTTTTGTTTGCTGAGTGTGTGAAGGATTTAGATGATTTTTTATCCAATAATTTTACCTAAAACAAAACAAGGGATTGACCTTGGCCGGACACCCCTTGTTTACCGTATTTACAATTTTAAGTACACTACAACATATTCGTCACTTTCAAATATCTGTTCAGTTTTGGTTTTAAGCACTTTACCCACCTGATTGGACGGGAAAAAGACGCTAATTTTCAACTGTCAATTCATTTAATGTTGGATAATGCTTTTGCATAATCCGGTTCCTGGGTGATTTCGGGTACTTGTTCGGTGTATGTCACCGTGCCGTTTTCGTCAATGACCACTACAGCACGCGACATCAATCCGGCCAGCGGGCCATTGGTCATGCGGATACCGTATGCTTTGCTGAAATTGTCGTCACGGAGTTCGGATAAGGTAATAACGTTTGTAAGCCCTTCGGCGCCGCAAAAACGGTTCGAAGCAAACGGTAAATCGCGCGAGATGCACAACACAACGGTATTGTTCAGTTTGCCGGCTTCGGCATTGAACCGGCGGACCGATGCTGCACAAACACCTGTGTCGATGCTTGGGAAGATATTCAGGACAATTTTTTTCCCTTTATAATCCTTGAGCGATGCTTCCGACAAATCGGATTTAGTCAGAGTAAAGTCGGGAGCCTTAGAGCCTGTTTTAGGAAGGTCGCCTTGCGTTTGGACAGGATTTCCTTTGAATGTAATACTTGCCATATTTTTAATATTTAGGTTATAAAATGTACAACAATGCTGTCAATAAAAAGTTTGTTTATTCGTGATGATCCGTACTACATATGTAGATTCAAATGACAGGGTAGGAGATCCCCTTGTTCTGATTACAAAACAATGGGTTTATATTTAGGAACCAGCGATTTCATGATCATCCAGCCGATCAGGTAAGCTACGGCGCAGATACAGAAAATGATAAAGTATCCTGCTGGTTTACCTTCGAAACCGAAAAAAGTCATATTCGTATCGCCTGCATATACAAATAGTTTACCTGCAGATTTTTGCAGGATCATTGATCCTATGCCTCCAGCCATGCCACCAATACCGGTAATGGTAGCTATAGCTCCTTTAGGAAACATGTCGCCTATGGTCGAAAATAAATTAGCGCTCCATGCCTGGTGGGCAGCGCAGCCGATAGAAATAAGCAATACAGGTATCCATGCCGCATGTTTACCCAGATGTGCAAATTGTATTCCGAGCGGTTGGGCGAATAATACCACGAGCGGAAAAAATGCAAATATCAACATGGCTTTCATCCGTGCAGCATAAGGATTTTGTCCACTGCGATTGATAAATATGGTCGGTAATTTTCCTCCCAAAATTGATAATACGGTGACAATGGCATAAAGTGTAAAAATAAGCGCCATTCCAAGACCTTCGGATGTTTTAATTCCGAATTGCGTACTCAGGTATGAAGGAGTCCAAAACAAAAAGAACCACCAAACGCCATCGGTCATAAATTTCCCGGCAGCAAACGCCCATGTTTGTTTGAAAGTAAAACATTGGAAGAAAGGTATTTTTTCCTCTCCTGTTTTCGGCTTTTCCTGTTGTTCTTTTTCTTCGGCTTTATCTTGTTCGATATATTCAAGTTCAAGGGAATTTACATGTTTACTTTTTTCCGGTTTGTCATAAATGAACACCCAAAATGCCATCCAGATAAAACCTAACGCCCCGATCACGATGAAAGCCATTTCCCAACCGAAAAACTTTGCAAGCGGTGGGATGGTCAAAGGTGCAAAAAGCGCCCCGATTGATGCGCCGGCATTGAAGATGGATGTAGCATAAGCACGGTCCTTTTTGGGAAAATACTCAGCTGTAGCTTTGATTGCCGCCGGAAAGTTCCCGGCCTCACCAAGTGCAAGAATAGCCCGCGCTACAAGGAAACACCACATGCTAACAAAAGCAATCACCGATGCAACCTCGCCTGTTGCGGCAGCCAACTCTGCGGCAGTATGCAATCCAACCCATGCTTCGGTGACAACTCCACAAACAGCATGAAGACAAGCGCCCACACTCCATACGCCAATGGACCAGAGAAAACCTTTTTTAGTTCCCATCCATTCGACAAAACGACCTGCAAAGAGCATGCAGATGGCATAGAAGATGGAAAAGAAGGATGTGATTGTTCCGTAATGGTCTTCATTCCAGTGAAATTCGGGTTTGATGAACTCGTCCCAAGTCAGCGAAAGTACCTGCCTATCCAGATAATTGATCGTTGTTGCGAAAAAAAGCATCGCACAGATCGTCCATCTGTAGCTTGTGATTTTCCCCACTGCATTATTTATATTTTTCATAAAATTTGAGGTTTGATATGGTTTAGAAGATTGTTTCTATTTTCTGATTTTTTTAATCATTGCTAATACGTTGCAACACAGTTCTGTTATTTTTGCCCAATCGCCGGCCGCAATTACATCTTTCGGGAAGAGGTTCGAACCCATGCCCACACAGGTTACACCTGCATCGAACCATGCTCTGAGGTTTTCTTCTGCCGGTTCCACGCCGCCTGTCGGCATGATACTCGACCACGGACAGGGCCCTTTCACAGCAGCAACAAATTTCGGCCCGCCAACAGCCGATCCCGGGAATATTTTCACTATTTCGGCGCCTAATTCTTCGGCGCGGGAGATTTCGTTGAGTGAGCCGCAACCAGGAATCCATGCTATTTTCCGTCGATTGCAGGTAACGGCCATCTCTTCTTTCAGCACGGGAGAGACAACAAAATTGGCTCCCAGCTGGATATACAACGAAGAAGTACCTGCATCGACCACCGACCCGACTCCCAGTATCATATCGGGTGTTTCCTTAGCCGCCCATTTGTTCAGTTCAGTAAATACCTCATGAGCAAAATCGCCGCGATTGGTAAATTCGAAAACCCGGACGCCGCCATCATAACATGCCTTTAATACCTGGCGTGCGGTTTCGATTTGCGGGTGGTAAAATACGGGAATCATACCCGTTTCTTTCATTTTCAATGAAACTTCAATTCGTGAAAATCTCGCCATTTTGTAATGGTTTTATGGATAATTCTCTCAAATATATTCCCGTGTGCGCACACGGAGTGTATATTTCATAGCATACAAAAATATACGATATATTTTAACAAACAAAAAACGGTTAGTGATTTTCCGATTTTTCTTTGTTGCTGGCGTATTCCTTATATTTTCTTCTGATCTCGCGTTTGATCGTTTCGGGCGACACTCCCCGCAGGAATTCCTGAGTAAAACCGCACCATGCCATAAAGGCGATCAATTCATCGTCTTTCAGTCCGGTTATCGTTGATACGATTTCACCGTTGAATTTCTCACCAACAACGACGTGATCGGCTGTTCCTTCGGTTACGCTTGTGTAATATTTTTTCTGTTTGGCTTCCTTGCTGAATCGGTTGTAAAAAAAGGAAACAGGACTGATGCCTGTTGGTATGTTCACTCCGCCCTGGTTGGGCAACAGTTTTATAGGTATTTCGAACTTACTGATAGGAGAAAGGTTGAGTTGCAAGGGTTTTACGGTTGTTTCCTCAAGCTCGTAAACCTTAGGTTCCAGTTTGATGAAATAATTGTAATGGTATATCGAGTCGGTCAGGACAATAACAGATTTTTCATAACCAATGGCGCTGAATGAAATACTATCATTGATTCCTGCTGTGATCCGGAAATTACCATATTGATCGCTAACAGTCCCTATCTGTTTGGTTTTGTTGACAATATGGCAGTTTGCGATACTGGTATTGGTGCTGTCGGCAGTCATGACCCTTGCCCGGAACGTATGTTCCTGTGCATGACATACGAAACACGCCATCATACTGACTACTGCGGTCATTATTATGAAATACAGAAGATATGTAGCACGGCAAGCCAAGAGTTTTCATTTTAACAATACTCAGGATAGAACGGATAATACTGGCGATTATTGTGGTAACCCCGGGATCTTATAGTCGTTATGACCTTTTGTTTTTCTCATTCTTTTTCCGCTGAATACAAAAATCATCGATATGGCGCCCAGGAGAATTAATAGAAGGGATGTGACGGAATGCGATATGGTGGCATAAACCATTCCTTCCTCGCGTGTCAATCCAAAAATAGTCAGGCCCATTGACACGACCCAATGATAAGCGCCGATGCCGCCCTGTACCGGAATAACGAATGATAATGTACTGAGGACAAGGATAAACAAAGCATCGGCAAGTCCCAACGATGATGTGCTTTTCAGGGCGAAAAACAAGACATACGTTTGCAAAAAATACATACCGAATATAAGTATGTTTAATAAGATGAACCACCACAGGTTGCGTATTTTAGATACGGATTTCACGCCATTGATGATGCCTTTTACCAGATCTTTTATTTTCCGTAAAGCGCTTATTTTGGATAATTGAGATCTGAATATCTTATAAAACAGGATGAATGCCAACAAAACCAGCAGGATAATGCCGATGATCCATTTAACATCGGTTATTCCGGGAATTTTATCAGCAACGGGTAGTATGATATTTTGCATCAGGAAGTCTCCCACGACATCAAATCTCAATAGCATGATGAGACACAACATGAGGATTGCGATCAACAAATCGAATATCCTTTCGACGATTACTGTTCCGAAAAGCCGGTCGACGGGAATTTTGTCGGTACGATTCAATACGCCGCAACGGGTAATTTCCCCGATGCGGGGAAACACGAAATTGGCTAAATAACCGATATTGATCGCATGCAGGATGTGCGACAGTTTAGGATGTGCGTCCAACGGTTCGATGAGCAATCGCCAACGCAGAGAACGGAACACCAATGCAAGAAATGCAAAAACGATTGATAAGGCTACCCACCGGTAATCGGCTTGTCGGATTTGCAAAAGCAGGTCGTTCAGGTCGATTCCCCGGAATGCAAAGTAGAGCAGTACAATCCCTACCAACAAAAAGAAGGTGAATTGCAAAGACTTGACGAACTTTTGATTCACTATTTCACCAGTTTATTGGTTTCGGTATCTGGAAAGATAATGGTGGGTTTGAAAGTTTTGGCTTCTTCGAAGTCTATCGAAGCGTATGACATAATGATGACAATATCGCCCACAGCTACTTTACGTGCTGCCGGTCCGTTAAGACAAATCATACCTGTACCGCGTCCGCCTTTGATGACATATGTTTCGAATCGTTCACCATTGTTGATATCAACTACCGAAACTTTTTCAAATTCAATCAGGTTGGCTGCATCCATCAAGTCCTCGTCGATCGTAATGCTTCCGACATAATTCAGATTAGCTTCGACAACAGTAACCCTGTGTATTTTCGACTTTAGAATTTCTATCTTCATGTATTTATAAAATTCAAAACACCCTGATATTTAAAACTACTTCTTTATAATAAAACAAATAGTTCTGTAATATTATTGATCAGTTACAGAAAAATAGAATAAAAAATTTCCGAAAACCCGTTGGGCATTTCTTTTCTATTTTCATGGGGCAAATTTAATCATTTTTTACTTGTCTGTTAGGGGTAAGCAATTTCATCAAGGGCAACTGCATTAAAATTTTTATTCACTCCATAAGTTTTGTATATCAGCTAAGGAACGGCATAAAACAAAGGTTTCCAAAGTAAAAGTGGTGACAAAAGAATTTATTGAATCCTGTAAAATATTTGAAAACCCATGCAGCGTTTTGACACCTTTTTGCATCTTATATATGTAGTTTTTTCCTGATATTTTGGTCTTTGATTCATCAAAATTATGTATACATGGCCTTAATGATGTTATAACACAAAGTTGACACTATAAGTGAGTTATATTTTTAATTTTTAAAATTTTAAAATATGAAAAAAAGAATTAAAATTCCTTTTGTCTTGCAAAAGGGCGCGGTTACAATACTGTGCACTCTATGCGTACTGTTTTTCACGACTTCGGGATGTGGAAAACAAGACTCCTCTTCTGTGGAGGACGGTAAAAGAATCATCACCCCTGACGGATCGGAGATTTGGGTAGGTGGAAACGGGTGCGATTGCAAAGAAGAATTGTATGAGTACAATGTACGCACTGACAAAAAACATCCTTACCACGACCAATTTATCAATAATTGGTTATTTGTCGGTTTCCATCCGCAAGTGCAGGATACCGAAATAGTTGCCTTTCTTGACCAAACCGGTTTTTTCAAACCGTTGAATCGTAGAATTGATCGCTATGGGGAAGAAATAGCAGAATACGTGCCGGTCGAAAAAAATTATGCTACTATACTGGTTAATACCAAGGAGCAAAAGACATGCACTCAACTGAAAGAACTCATCCGCGAGATGCAAGAATCTTCCCTTGTTGCATATGCCAATCTTGTATTTTGGTGGGATGAACAAGGAATGGGTTCGTTTACTTCTTATTTCTATGTAGATGTAGGATATAACAATGGTGTAAGAAAAGACCTGTCTGATTTGTACGAGGTAACGCAAGAAACGAATACTACTGTAATTAGCCCATTTGGTGGATATGAGGGGTCGGTATATCATTGGGTTAGAGTTAATAATAATTCAAATGGCAATGCCATGCAAATGGCAAATTATTTTGGCGAAACAGGAAAATTTGGCGGAGCGTATCTGGATTGGATTTTAGAAAACCCATATAAACCTGTACTTTCAAACCATTAAACAGATAAATCATGAAACTGAATTATTTAAGATTCACAGCAATTGCCCTGGCAGCGGCATTGTTTTCTTCCTGTATGCAAGAAATGGAACAGGAAGACATCTTGTCGGATGTAAAACTTGCATCATCCGAAGTAAACGAAACCGCAACAAGCAGTCATTACTATTGGTCGGGCGGCGAAAAAATATGGCTGGATATAGACTCCACCCTGATGATTGCCAAGTTCGATAGCGAGGAAAGCCTCAAAACTTTCATATCCTCCGCCTCATCGGCGATGAGAATGCCGACGCAATCGCCGTTAGCTATTGTGCCGGCGGATAAACGGCTCGACGCCGAAAAAACCATCGCCAGTAAAACGTTTGCCCACAAATTTCACAAGTCCGAATCACCATTTTATCTCACGGGTGATATATTGCTCAAGCCCAAGGAGGAAGGTATTCCTGTTGGGGATATGCTGGAAAAATTAGGGATAGACGGACAAATTATTAAGAAATACTCAAGCGGAACAGTTGTTGTCCGGCTCAAAAACTGGGATAACTTCCTGGATGCCGCCAACACCATCCATGAAAGCGGAATGGTGGAATGGTGTCATCCTGATTTTGCTGCCATTATCGAGCGTACATTTATTCCTGCCGATCCAATGTTTAATCAGCAGTATTATTTGAGAAACACCGGGCAGGCGTTAGGAACTCCGGGTATTGACATAAACGTCGTTCCGGCATGGGATATTGCAACAAGCAGTAGTGCAATCCGTGTTGCCGTGATTGACGACGGGGTTGAAAATCACGAAGACCTTGGAGGAAGAATATTGCAGGGCTTCACACCTCTGACTCCCAATAGCGGATTCGGCGCACCAACAACATTGGCTGTTCCTAACAATATTACCATCGGCCATGGGCAGGCTTGCGCCGGCATCATTGCCGCATCGCACAACACCATTGGAATAGCAGGCGTCGCGCCGAATATACGGATTGTACCGGTCAATATTTTTCATTCATGGGATTGGATACATGGGGGATGGATGGAAACCGTTGATCATATTGTTGATGCTATTAATTTTGCATGGGATCTGACACGTGGGAATGCCGATGTGATCAGTAATTCGTGGGGCTATAATACTCCTCAAGTAATCGCAACTGCAATAGAAACTGAAATCATAAGGGCCACAGTAGAGGGGCGGATGTTCTGGAATGGGATTAGTAAGGGGTGCGTTGTCGTTTTTTCATCCGGCAACTATCACCAAAGTTTCTCCGGAGTGACATTTCCAGCCAATGTGCCCAGGGTGCTCACTGTCGGCGCGATTAACCGAAGCGGAACGGTATGGAATTACAGTAGCAGGGGTAACGAATTGGATGTTGTGGCGCCATCGGGGAATATCAATAACAATGGCGATGTGGTTACAACTGACAGAATGGGCGCGCCTGGATATGTTGCGGGAAATTATGTTACCACTTTTGGCGGCACGAGCGCAGCGGCGCCTCAGGTTTCCGGAATTGCCGCCCTGATCCTTTCTGCAAACCCCGACATGACGAACGATTATGTGCGGTTTTTGATAGAGTCAACAGCTACCAAATTACGGGGATATTCTTTCAATGTCAGTCGTCCTTCCGGAACTTGGAACAGCGATGTGGGTTACGGTATGGCAAATGCAGCCGAAGCGTTAGTCGCTGCGGGATACGGTTATAGGGTTACTTTTGAAACAAATGGAGCTACCGCGTATTTTCCTGCTGCGCAGTATGCTGCACCGAGCGGCTTTGTTACGAAGCCTTCACCTGATCCGTTCCGTGCGGGGTATTTTTTACAGGGATGGTATGATAATATTTATCTCTCAGGATCCCCGGTCAATTTTGCATCATATCCCATCAATTCCAACAAAACGTTCTATGCCAAATGGGGTCAAAGTCCAGGTTTTGATTTTGTTATCCGAAATTACTCTCCTTACGATTTGGAAAATGTGGATATTTCATTTTCCGGTAAAATTGGAGGTTCTTCCACCTTTACTCCATTAATATACAAAGAAATCGGAACGCTTGTCTCAGGAGGTAGTTTGGGTCATCTACCGTATTGGAATCCAATTCAGGGCTTTGATTTGACTCAACCTCCGGGTACAGCGATTAACAATCTTAATCTGCTTATTTCGACCTATACAAGAGTTAATGGGACTGTTACAGTAAGAGCATCCTTAGACGGTGGTACCCCACTGGCTTATCAATCTTTCAATTTGTCGTCCAGCGTCTATGTTAATCAAATGTCGTTGCAATTTAACACTGGTACTACCGTTCCTACTGGTAGAAATGTTCTGAACATTGTCATAGATTATTAAATTGATGGTCGTTTAATGTATTCAATTAATAGGGACGAAGTTCAGTAAATATTTCGTCCCTTTTTAGTGTGCCGAGCCTGAGTTATCACAGGTAGTGCAAGTGGCCCATCTTGCATACCTTCGATGAGCCTTTCAAAGTTCGTGGATAAATAATGAACACAAAATATAAGATGTTGACACATTTTACTTTGATTCGGTTGTCCTGAAATTCACCATATTAAGGCAGGGAATTGATTAACTCACATAATTCATGATAAAGAAGAGGAGCGATATCCGGACCTAAAGAATTTTCTTCACCGTAGTACGGTTTATCCCTATAAACGAAAGGAGCTTTTATATCCCATTGACTTTTAGGAACGATATACCCTATCTCATCATTTGCCAAACCAAATCCAAAACGAAAATCACCCTTCATTTGTTCTCTTAAAGGAGGGATTTCTACCGGATCTATTTCGAAATCCCTGCCGGGAAGCGCTACAATACCTCCATTCAATATTTCTGGATACAGTTCGCCCGGAAAGGTAAGAAAAGATGCAGGCCCTATAGTCCAAACAGCAGCTTCGGTACGTTTTTTCATCCATCCGGTCATGTTAACATCCAACGGCCCAAAGTTAAGCGCTCTGCGGAATATTGTTTTTTTCAAAGGTATAGTAAAGGTTTTAGCACGGAGATTGATCCCCGCTTTCTTTACTTCTACCGGATTTTCTTTCATTGTCCGCAACACAATAAGTCCCAATGTATCACCTTGCGCGCGTGCCTTATCAAAAGAAGGTTCAAAATAAACCGTATCCTTAAAAGGATCTTTTACTCCCAAAGTCGGATGTGTGGTCATTAATCCGCCAAGCGCGCCGTTGAAGTATACTGCTATACTTCCGACGCCCGCGGCAACCAAACTATCACCATTATATACCCCTTTTTCAACGCTTTCACGCAGATAATGAGGAAAATCCGATGAGATAAAAAGGTTTTTCCCCCATAGTGTTTCCGGGTGATTGGCCCATTGAATAAGGGTTCCCAAGGTTTGTCCGTTTTCAGCATCTGTAGCTTGTATCATCCGTAGACCATGATCATAAACATAAGGTTCCCTGGTATCTTTTAGTGTAACCATACCGTCGGTTAAATTTTGAGAGAAATGCAGATTAGCAGGTCGTAAGCTTTTTACAGCTTCAACAACAGATTGTACGATACGATTTTTGACGTATTCCCTCCATTCGGGATTTACGCCACTTTTGTACGAAGATCCACCCCAAGCGCCCATCATATCGGGGCCTTCGTGAGTGTGGGTAGAAGATACCACCAAATAGGTTATTCCCGTATTTTCAGGTAACATTTTCCGGATATCAATCACCATAGGATGATAAATACCGATGATATCCACCGATACCAATGCTAAACGGGTACTTCCATCGTCTATAATCATGGTACGTGCCCAGAGGTCATCATGTATTCCTTGTGCAGCCCTTTTGTCATCAAAGCCGGCTATCCAATAAGCGTCAAATTTACCATTCCCGTTAGTATCTTCGTAAGTATCTCCTTTTTCCGGTTCATAACGAGCGTTACCATCCATATCGTGCCAAGGTTCCACATGTGTAGGGGTAATGGTAACGGCAGAGAAACCGGCCCGGATTGAATTCTCCTTTTCTGCCCGGATCGTCAAATCCAAATGATACCCTCGATGACGATCCCGAATATTGCTATAACCATGAATAACTACAATTAAGAGTAAAATGGATAAAACAACTCCTACAATTTTTAATGCCTTCATAATGTTTTATATAATTGAAAATAAGTATGTGGCAAAAATAATATATTTTATTTCTTCCACCTCTGTGGTTCTCTAAACCTTTCTCCGGGGTTCTCTGTGTCCTTTTTATGTTTTTGCGACACAGAGAGCCGCAGAGGAGATAAGGAGAAACGCAGAGATTTCCCATTTATCTTGTGATTAACAGAATTATTTGTGCTCAGCATTTTTCAGGTTGGGTTTACTTTTCCAACTCGCTTCGGGTCCAAAACGGCTATGATATTGTTTCAAATTCAATTTGTTATACTCCGGATAATGATAAATCATCCGGTTGGTAGCTAAGAATAAAAACACTGAAATCACAAGAACCGCAACTCCCCTGAGCCAAAACCACCGGTAAATCTTTTTGCTTTCTTCCAATCCGTTTTCAAATATTTTTACAGGATCCGGCCTGAGCGTTGTAATCAGTGCAGTTGCAATTATGGCGTTCATCGTGATTACCCATTCGGTAAGCAAACGAGAAGGATGCCAGTTGACAAGCGCCCTTTCGAAATTGGCTACAACCATAATCCAAAGTACGATGAGATAGATGATTTGGCCTTTGGCAACCGGGCTTTTAGGGATGATAGGCAACGGATTTTTGAAGTGCCGGTAAACAATATAAATACATACGAGTGCCAGAAATGCCCAAGTAAGGTTGAACCAGCCAGTGGGAGTGAGGTGCAGGAAATTAATACCGGGTAATCTCCCAAGGTAAGGCAAGTCCCACAATGCCTGAACGGTTTCGGTATTTCCCGAGGCATCGGTTATTGTTTGTAACCATATTTCGGGTTTGAGCTTGGATCCCCATTCAGCCACATTTTTTACAACGTTGAAATAAGTCAGTCCGAGCATAACAAATAGCGCTGAAAAGGCCAGTACCCATCTCTCTTTTTTTCTCAGTTTTTCGGAAATTTCATTCGTTGGAATTTTAATGCGTGATGCAATGAAACCGAGCGCAATGGCAATGGCAATACCATTCATAAAACCATAACTTTGTTCCAGGAAGCTGTGCCAGTTTTGTGCTTGCCAGTCCGCCCATCGGGAAGTTTTTTCGATAAATTCGGGCGATCCCGGCAAAAATCCTTTAGCTTCCAGTATCCGGGGATTTCCGAATGATATAAGAAGTTGTTTCAGCCACTGGATGCCGATCAAACTTAGTCCGCCGATGATTCCACTGATAAGTGAAGCAATGGCGACTGGTTTCAGATTATTGCGCCACATCCAGATGCTTGTCCCCGCGAAAACACCGAGAACACCCGCCCAGTTGTCGCCACGGGGAGGAGTCATTCTCAGGCCGCCATAACTTTCGAAAAAGATACCCCCGAGAACCGGCAATGCAAGAAACGCAAGTAGAAAACCTCCAGCCATATACACAAAAAGTGAAGCTCCATTCCTAAATTTTCCGAAGCGGATAAAATAGAGGGTAATGCCCAAAACTACTCCGATAAACCAACCTACGTGCTGTGGGTAATCACCGAACCATTGCGGCCAGTTGTTGAGCAGGTTGGATGCTTCATACGCCGGTTGTCCTGTGGTAGGATTGATATATGAGGGATCTCCTTGCACATAAGTCAACACCGAAGCAATATTATCTTCAATACCGGCTGTTTGTAAAAGGGCCTGGATTCCCCAGCCCAGTAAAGCGCCGCCGGCAATAAATAGCGGGAGAAAAAGCCTGTTCCATTCTGATTTTCGCTCAATCAGGTCATAAATTCCAACTCCCAAAAGTGCAAAAAAGGCGGCCAGATAATCAGAGTCGAACCAATACAATGGATTTTTATGGCGCGACCAGGTTCCGTCGAAGTCGATTCCCGATTGCAGCCAAGCGGCAACAGGGCCTTCAATGATATCAAGCAGCAACCAGGCGCCAAAAACAAAAAACAGCGGACGGAAAATTTTCACAAGTTGTTCGCGAGAGGCTACGCCGGCAAAAGCAGTTCCGGCTCCACCCATCCCAGACCACAAAAAACCGATTACAAAAAGGGACAAGTATCCATACAATTGTGAAATCGCATGTCCACTTTCAGAATAGGAAAGGACCTGCATGTATGATTGAGACGCACCAAATCCCCAGCCAAGCGCACCAAAAAAGGCGAAGTAAGGTACTCGTTTATGCCAGTCTTCGCGTCCGGCAAGCAGGGCAATGGCAATAGCTGCCAAACACCCGGCAAATGCCGACCCATATTCGTGACCAAAATTTCCTCGTATGCCCCAACCGATACAAAGTGAAAGTCCGGTCAGAAAAATAGTCGATTTGGGAATCCCAAGTGTAATCGATTTAAACTTCATATTGTTTTTATGTATGTTAAATTATTAAATAATGCTTTTACATTTTTTTCAACAACTTATTCATAACAGACATATTACTGCCTGTATGATATTCAGATTCTTTATTTTGTACAATGAAGCATCACCAAGTCAATCACTTGTGATTATAGCACTGTTATTTCAAGCATCATCTGACGCTGTCAGGTTCTATCGAACCCTGACAGGTCTTTATACTCGTCAATGTAAATCAATAATATAACCTTGACATAACAGTACTTCCATATTCTACATTTTCTTTCGAAGTATTGGAAATTATATTAAAGCGTACTTTACCTGTTTTTTCTCTACAACATTTTTGCCTTTGTTTTGGGCTGCTACCCATCACAATTTGGATGTTTTTTCCCTATTTTTTCATGGGGTAAATTTAATCATTTTTTGTTTGCTTGCTGTTAGGCTTATTCAAATCCATTCAATATGCAAGATTATCTATTAGGCGGACTGGACCGGCATGTACTGCGATACAACCCCTCAGCTTTTGCTCGCGGTATATACTGGCAGGTTGCAGGGTGTCTTTGTCAACGACTTCAAAATATTCGGTATGTAATTCCGGGTCACTGTCTATCTGCGCGATTACCCATTGTTTTAATTCATCGATAGGAGTAGAAGCTATCATTTCCCGGCTTTCGAACAAAGCATGGGCGATAAGCGGCGCACTCTGTCTCTGCGCAGGCATCAACCGGGTATTGCGCGAACTCATGGCCAAGCCATCGGCTTCGCGTATAATCGGACATCCTACGATCTCTACAGGATAATTCATGGTATTGACCATATGGCGGATGATAGCCAATTGCTGGAAATCTTTTTCACCAAAATATGCCTTATCCGGTTTTACCACATCAAACAGCTTGCTGACAATTTGTGCCACACCGTTGAAATGACCGGGACGGAAAGCTCCTTCCATCACTTTATCGAGCATACCGAAATCGAACGTCCGCGTATCTTCTTCAGGATACATTTCATTTACGGAAGGCGCAAAAACGTAGTCGCAACCAACAATTTCCAGCTTATAAGCATCTTCGGTAAGCATTCGCGGATAATTGACCAAGTCGGTTATATCGTTGAATTGTGTCGGATTTACAAAAATGCTGACTACCGTAATATCATTTTCCTTGCGGCATTGTTCCACCAACGAGATATGTCCCTGGTGCAGAGCGCCCATAGTGGGAACAAAACCTATAGGCATGTTTATGGTCTTGTATTGTTCAAGGACATCGGTAAGCGCTTCCTTTGTTTCGAAAACTTTCATATATGTATCAAATATTTAACATCCTGATTTATTTTGTTCATCCTAAAACAGGATAAACAATGCAATTATGTCAATAACCGCAACAAAAATACAAGAATTTATTGGAACGGGAACTGTTAAAATGTCATTTTCAGTAGTTCGACCGTTTTTTATTGTAATTTAATGTATAACAGAATATCTGTATGCTTTTATTGGAAAGGATTAAAATGGATACCGGATATGATAAAAAGACCGGCTCTTGTGAGGCCGGTCTTTTTCTTTATGACATTCAATATTCTTAATATCTGTAATGTTCAGGCTTATAAGGCCCTTCGATCGAAACACCGATATATGCAGCCTGATCGGCAGACAATTTTGTCAATTTTACACCAAGTTGTTCCAGATGCAGGCGGGCTACTTCTTCATCCAACTTTTTTGACAAGCGGTATACGTCAACTGCATATTGATTTTGCCACAAATCGAGTTGTGCAAGCGTCTGATTGCTGAACGAGTTGCTCATCACAAACGAAGGATGTCCGGTGGCGCAACCGAGATTCACCAGCCTACCCTCGGCCAGCAGGAAGATCGCATGCCCGTCGGGAAAAACATATTTATCCACTTGCGGTTTGATGTTGATTTTTTTAATCCCGGGATAGTTTTCCAATTTATCCACTTGTATTTCATTATCGAAATGTCCGATGTTGCATATAATGGCCTGGTCTTTCATGGCTGCAATATGTCCGATGGTGATAACATCCTTGTTGCCCGTTGTGGTGACAAAAACATTACCTTCTTTTACGGCTTCCTCCATAGTGGTTACTTCAAAGCCTTCCATAACTGCTTGTAAAGCGCAGATCGGATCTATTTCGGTAACAATGACCCGGGCGCCATAAGCCCGCATCGACTTGGCACAGCCTTTTCCGACGTCGCCATAACCCAATATCACCACTACCTTACCGGCAATCATCACATCGGTGGCACGTTTAATACCGTCAGCCAGCGATTCGCGGCATCCGTAAAGGTTATCGAATTTCGATTTGGTTACCGAGTCATTCACGTTAATGGCCGGGAACAACAGTTCGCCACGCTCCATCATTTGATAGAGGCGGTGTACTCCGGTGGTGGTTTCTTCGGATACTCCGCGCATGTCCTTTACCACACGGTGCCATTTTTCGGGATCAGCCGCCAGCGTTTTTTTCAAGAGGTCAAGGATGACACCTTCTTCCTTGTTGGAAGGCGTGCGTTCAATGCTTTTGGGATCATTTTCGGCTTTATATCCCCAATGGATCAATAATGTGGCATCGCCGCCATCGTCTACAATCAGGTTCGGGCCCAAACCACCATCGAAGGTGAGCGCTTGTTCGGTACACCACCAGTATTCTTCCAATGTTTCGCCTTTCCAGGCAAACACGGGAACACCTGCTGCTGCAATAGCTGCTGCTGCATGATCCTGGGTTGAGAAAATGTTACAGCTCGCCCAACGCACTTCGGCGCCCAGGGTTGACAATGTTTCAATGAGCACGGCCGTTTGAATGGTCATATGCAACGATCCGGTAATACGGGCGCCTTTCAGAGGCTTTTGTGCTGCATATTTTTGACGGATAGCCATTAATCCGGGCATTTCTTTTTCTGCAATTTCAATTTCCTTGCGTCCGAAATCGGCTAAACGGATGTCTGCTACTTTGTACTGTTGTTTTTGCATTATGATTGATGTTTACAAATTTGATTATCAGATTTTATATTATGCATGGGAAGTTCCATCTTTTATATTGATAATAGTCTGCTTGTCACGATTTAATTGTTTGGCCAATTGCTCCATGTTTTCAAACCGAATATCGTCTCTTATACGATGGGTTAACGCCAGTGTTAAGTTCTGGCCATATATTTGCCTGTCAAAATCAAAGATATTTACTTCGATATGAGTGGTTTCATCTTTCTGCTTCAATACCGGCCGCTTACCGATATACATCATGCCCAGATGCAGGTATGATTCAGAAATACTGCCGTCTATATGAATTTTTACGCGGTATACTCCTTCTTTGGGAATAAGTTTATAACCGGGAGGAGATATATTAGCGGTAGGAAACCCGATAGTATGTCCCAGGTGATTTCCCTGGATTACTTTTCCGGAAATACTATATTCATATCCCAGCATTTCGTTGGCAAACTCCAGGTTACCTGAATGTAATGCTTTCCGGATAGCTGAAGAACTGATTTTGGATCCGGATTTTTTCAGTTCCACCACTTCCACCCCGATACCATTATCGGCAGCAATAGTAGACAATTCAGTGACATTACCGCTACGGTCTTTCCCAAAATGATGATCTTGTCCCATGACCAAATATTGAGCGCCCAATTTCCCGATAATGATTTTATTGACAAAGTCGGAAGCCTGCATTTGTGAAAGTTGCTGGTCGAACGGAAGCAATACCACAGCATCAACGCCGGCTTTTTCCAAAAGGATCAACTTTTCGTCAATGGTGTTGAGCAGGAAAGGTGTTGCATTGGCGGCGTCCAATACTTGCCGGGGATGCGGCCAAAAAGTCACTACCACTGATTGTCCGTTGTGTTGCTGCGCCAGATTTGTCAAATGCTGCAACAGCTCTTTGTGGCCGCTGTGCACACCATCAAAACTACCGACCGTAACTACCGACCGTTTTACATTCAGGTTTTCAATATCCCTATATATGACCAACTCAATCGAATTTTATCGTGGTGAAAATCGGGTGCAAAGGTAACTTTTTTTGACTTGCAGGAAACAATAAAACAGACAAATGCCAATTAAATTGGTAACTTTGCCCGCCAAAATAAACTCAGAGATGATTCATAGCAAAGCCAGGGTATTCCTATCTGTTATGCTGTTTTTTTTAATACAGGTAATTGTTTTGCAGGCGCAGATAAAGGTAGCGCCCGATCGCTATCGTATTGAGTTTACTGATAAGAAACACAATGCCTTCACCATTGACCGGCCTGGCGATTTCCTTTCGGAAAGAGCTTTGCAACGCCGGACCAAGCAGAAAATAGGAATAACACAAGTCGATTTGCCTGTCAGCAGTTATTATGTTGACAGCCTTACCAAGATGGGTTTCGAGGTGGTGAACACTTCGCGATGGTTTAATTCGGCTATTGTGCGTTGTGCTGATGCCGATATCGAAAAACTAAGAAAAGTAGATTTTATCAAAGAAACAGTTTCCTTGCCTAAAAAAGAAGACAAAGCAAAAAACGATACTGTGGTGCAAGACCTGGAGACTTTGTTTTCTTATTTTTTCCAGAAAGATGTAACAAACGAGTCCCTGTATGGTGCACCATACGAATATTATGGTCAGGCAGCGAATCAAATCGGCATGATGAATGGACACATCCTGCACGATAATGGATTCCGGGGTAAGGGCATGCTGATAGCAGTGATTGATGGCGGTTTTTTCAAAATCAATGAACTTTCGGGATTTGATAGTATGCGCAATAATGGCAGGCTTTTGCCGGTTAAGAATTTTACGGTAGAAAAGGATGATCTGTATGGAAGCAATAATCACGGTGCCAACGTATTGTCCATCATTGCATGCAATCTCCCCGGACGAATGGTTGGTTCGGCTCCTGATGCCGATTACCTGGTCTTGCGGTCCGAAGAAACCGGGGGAGAATATCTGGTTGAGGAAGATAACTGGATTGCCGCCGTCGAATATGCCGACAGCATAGGTGTCGATCTGATCACAACTTCATTGGGATATTCAACATTTAATGATACGTTACAAAATCATACATATTACGATCTGGATGGTAATACGATCCGTGCATCACGCGCTGCAACAATGGCGTCGGCCAGGGGGATGGTCGTGTGTGTCAGTGCAGGCAATGATGGGGATATGCCCTGGAAATATGTGTCTATACCTGCTGATGCCGACAGTATTGTTACCATTGGGGCTGTGGACGTGAAACGCCAGTGTGCGTCGTTTAGTTCTGTAGGGCCTACTGCTGACCGGCGGATCAAACCAGACCTGACTGCTATGGGAAAAGGAACGGCTTACCAGGGTTCTTCAGGGCGCATTAATACCGGTAACGGAACATCCTATTCCACGCCGCTTCTGGCAGGTTTGATAGCATGTGCGTGGCAGGCTCATCCCGACAAGAAAAATATGGAAATTATCGAAATGGTGAGGCTTTCGGCTGATCGCTGCCATCAACCGGATTCATTATATGGATATGGAATCCCTGACTTTTCCAAATTAGTTGTATCTGACCGGGTTGTACGGCAGGCCGAATCCTATGCAATGACAGTCTTTCCGAATCCGTTTACCGGAAAGTTTACCTTGCGGCTTTCTCCGGCACAGCATGGTCGTGTCCATATCAAAATTTTCAACGTTTCCGGCAGGCAAATTTATGCCGGTACCGATTACTTGGCCGGGTATAATGCATACGAATATACAGTGGAGGAAAGTGCAGGTTTCATGTCCGGGATGTATATTGTCGAAACCCATACCGAAGCCGGGCGTGTGACAACTAAAGTAATGAAACAGTAAATCATCGGTTTATGTGCAGCAACAAATCAGAAATACTCAACGATCTTTTATCAAAACGTGTTCTTATACTCGATGGCGCCATGGGATCCATGGTACAACCGCTTCGTCTCACTGAGGCTGATTTTCGTGGCGAACGTTTTATAGATCATCCGGTTGACATCCGCGGTAATAACGATTTATTGTCGATTACCCGGCCCGATGTGATCGGAGATCTTCACGAACAATATTTGAAAGCCGGTGCAGATATCATTACCGCCAATACCTTTAATTCCAACCAGCTTTCTCAGGGTGACTACAGGTTGGAACATATCGTATATGAGTTGAACTGTAAAAGTGCGACATTGGCTCAATCTGTGGCTCAACGGTATACAACGCCGGATAAACCTCGCTTTGTTGCCGGATCGATTGGTCCTACAGGTAAGTCGGCATCTATATCGCCCGATGTGAATGACCCGGCTTATCGTACCGTTACTTTCGACGACCTGGTAGAGGTATATACCGGACAGGTGCATGGCTTGATAGATGGTGGTGTGGATATTTTGTTGTGCGAAACAGTTTTCGATACCCTGAATATTAAAGCCGCTCTTTTTGCCATTGATCGCGTATTTGCCGAACGTGGTGAAAGGCTTCCCGTAATGGTTTCTGCCACGATCACCGATGCTGCCGGCCGGACGCTTTCGGGGCAGACGGTCGATGCATTTCTCTATTCCGTGATGCATTTCGACCTGATGAGCATAGGGCTTAACTGTGCATTGGGAGCAAAACAAATAAGACCTTTTCTGGAAGAACTGTCACATAAAGCCCCATTCCGGGTAAGCGTACATCCCAACGCAGGATTGCCCAACCAGTTTGGCGGATATGACCAGACTCCCGATGAAATGGCTTTGGTGATCAAGGATTTTATCGACAGTGGTTTTGTTAACATTGTGGGAGGATGTTGCGGTACCACGCCTGCCCATATCGAACTTTTTGCACAAATGGCTTCCGGCGCCGCACCGCGTATTGTGCCGAAGCGATCCGGAGCGTTGCTGTTGTCGGGAATGGAACCGTTGGTGGTGGACGAAACCACTAATTTTATGAATATCGGCGAACGCTGTAATGTGGCAGGATCACGCAAGTTTGCGCGGCTCATACGCGAGGAAAATTTCGATGAAGCGCTCAGTATTGCCCGCATGCAGGCCGAAACGGGTGCGCAGGTGATCGATGTGAATATGGACGATGCCATGCTCGATGCCAAAAAATCGATGATCCGGTTTCTCAACCTGTTGGCTGCAGAACCTGACGTAGCCCGTCTTCCGGTGATGGTCGACTCATCCAGATGGGAGGTAATCGAAGCCGGGCTGAAATGTCTGCAAGGTAAATCAATTGTCAATTCCATCAGCCTGAAAGAAGGTGAAGAAGCTTTCCGCGAGAAAGCACAAAAGATCCGTCAATATGGCGCTGCCCTGGTGGTAATGGCTTTCGATGAACAGGGACAAGCTACCGACTACGAACGCCGTATCGAGATATGTGCACGTGCTTACCGGATTCTTACCCAAGAGATCGGTTTTCCGGCTGCGGATATCATTTTCGACCCCAATATCCTTACCATCGGTACGGGTATTGAAGAACACAACAACTTTGCTGTTGATTTCCTGAGAGCAGTGCGCTGGATCAAAACCAATCTGCCGCATGCGCGCGTCAGTGGCGGTGTGAGCAATCTGTCGTTTGCTTTCCGGGGAAATAACTACCTGCGCGAAGCCATACATGCTGTGTTTCTCTACCATGCGGTGAAGGAAGGTATGGATATGGGCATTGTCAATGCGGGTGCGTTGCCTGTTTATGACGATATCCCGGAAGATTTGCTCGAAGCGATAGAAGATTTGATTTTTAACCGTCGTCCTGACGCCACGGAACGTTTGCTGGAAATGGCTGCGGGATTGAAAGATAATGATACGGTTGCTACGCAACAATCGGTCAATCAATGGCGCGAACAACCACTTGAAGAACGTGTCAGATATGCTGTTGTCAAGGGGATTACCGACTATGTGGAATCGGATATGGAAGAGGCGCGGCAACACTATTCGCCTACGCTTACGATCATTGAAGGGCCGCTGATGGAGGCTATGAATGAAGTCGGCGACCTGTTTGGTTCAGGTAAGATGTTCTTACCCCAGGTTGTGAAAAGCGCCCGGGTGATGAAACGTGCGGTAGCTTACCTGCAACCGTTTATCGAAGCGGAAAAACTCGAGGCAGGCGATGTGGAACCTGCCGGTAAGATATTGCTGGCTACGGTAAAAGGCGATGTGCACGATATTGGTAAGAATATAGTTGGTGTGATACTTGCGTGCAATAATTACGAAATCATCGACTTGGGGGTGATGGTGCCGTGCGAGAAAATTATCTCGGCGATACGCGAACACCGTGTTGACATTGTGGGGCTCAGTGGCTTGATCACTCCTTCACTTGACGAGATGATACACGTGGCAGGCGAGATGGAACGCAACGGTCTCACACAACCATTGATGATCGGTGGCGCTACTACATCGAAGATACACACAGCAATGCGTATCATGCCGGTCTACAAAAATCCGGTGGTACACGTGAAAGATGCATCCCGGAGCGTGGGTGTGGCAGGAGCCTTGTTATCGCGTGATCCCCGGTATGTGGAACAGGTCAGGGCAGAATACCGGCAGATCAGTGATAGTTATCATAAATCGGCTTCGACGATACATGTATTGACTCTTGCCGAGGCCCGTGCAAATCATTTGAAAATAGACTGGACGGCCGGACCTCCGGCTAAACCGGCCATGCCGGGTATTCATGAATGGCGCGATTATCCGCTTGACGAGATCCGCAAATATATCAACTGGACATTCTTTTTTATGGTATGGCAGCTCAAAGGTAAGTATCCGCAAATCCTTGAGGATCCGGTGAATGGTACCGAAGCGCATAAACTTTTTGACGACGCCAACCGGATGCTCGATATGATGATCGGTCAGAAGCTGCTTACGGCAAACGGCGTATTCGGTATTTTCCCTGCCAATTCAGTGGGCGATGATATTGAAGTATATACCGGTGAGAATCGTACAACGGTTGCCTGTACCTTCAGGAACCTGCGGAATCAGACACAAAAGAGGGCAGGAGAGGAGTCGCAACCGAATCTGTGCTTGTCCGACTTCATTGCTTCCCGCGAAAGTGGTTTGCCCGATTATCTTGGTGCATTTGCTGTCACTGCCGGTTTGGGCGTCGAAAAATTAGTCAGGGAATATGAGGCGAACGGCGACGATTATAGCGCGATCATGGTAAAAGCTTTAGCCGATCGTCTTGCCGAAGCCTTTACGGAATTGATGCATCTTGAAGTACGCCGGAAGTATTGGGGCTATGCACCCGGTGAACAATTTCCGTTGGAAAGCCTGTTGAGCGAACGCTATGTCGGCATACGTCCTGCTCATGGTTATCCGGCTTGTCCCGACCATTCAGAAAAGGAGACGCTTTTCCATTTACTTCGCGCCCGTGGTTTTGGCATGGATCTCACCGAATCATTTGCCATGACGCCTGCGGCTACCGTTAGCGGCTTGATGTTTGCCCACCCGGAGAGCCATTATTTTGCTGTGGGAAAAATTGGCGACGACCAGTTAACGGATTATGCCGCACGAAAAGGAATTACAGTAGACGCATTGAAAAAATGGTTGCCGGGAAATACCATGTTTTGAAAGACGTTTATCTGTATATAGGGCAAATAAGCGCCCTTCCAATTCTCCATTTTCCATTCCTAATTCTCAATTCTTAATTACCTACCGTGCTCGCCTCCATTTTGACCTTTTTTGCGGTTCTGATCCGGATCTTTTCCATCCCGATAGGTAATGTTTTTCAGAAAAAGCTGACCGTACGCGGCCATCATCCGCTAATGGTCAACTTTCTTACATATTTGGCATTGAGCATCCTTTGTTTGTCCATATTGCCAGTGATTCTTCATAACCGGTTGTCGTTCGATTTTTGGTTGTATTCCATTATTGGCGGAATTTTCGGAGCGCTGGGCAATGGATGTATGGTAAAAGCGCTACAAAATGGCGATTTATCGATACTTGGCCCCATTAATTCATATAAATCGGTAGTCGGGATGATTTTCGGGATTTTCATGCTCGGTGAAATTCCTGGATTATGGGGATTACTGGGGATTGCTCTGATTATTTTCGGCAGTTATTTTGTATTGGACACTACAGCAGAACGCTTCACATGGGCTTTGTTCCGGCGGAAAGAAATACAATATCGTATTGCGGCTATGGTACTCACGGCTATCGAAGCCGTATTCGTAAAAAAAGTTATCTTAGTCTCGTCGCCTTTGATGTCGTTGGCAACATGGTGTTGGTTCGGGTGCTTCTTTTCTTTCGTCATCCTGTTCATTTTTGGTGTAAACATCAAGAAAGAAACAGGCCATATCAGTATACCGGACTTGAAGAAATATTTTTACCTGGTACTGTCTATAGGACTGATGCAACTATCCACCAACTTTGTTTTCAACCATATCCCTGTAGGATATGCCTTGTCGTTGTTCCAGCTTTCCACCATTGTGAGCATATTCTTCGGCTACAAGATATTTCGAGAAACAAATATTCGTAAAAAACTGGTAGGTTCAGCCATTATGATTGTTGGTTCAGTGGTGATTATTTTGATGTAATCAACTAACGTCATTTTAGGAAGACCTGTCAGAGTTCGATAGAACCTGACAGCGTCGGATGATGCTTTAAAGACAGCAATCGGAGCATAGTTAAGCGGTTGTTCCATTTTCAAACCGTTTCCCAATTATTTTTGACTTTATCTACTTATGGTTTCCTTAACCAGCATTTTGCGTATTTTTATACTGCCTGATTGGAATACATTAATAATGAAAAATATGTAGGGTCTGCTGAAAAAGTCAAGACTGTGCAGTTTTGCCAAATTTCTCACCGAAAATCATCCAAATCGACACATTTTTTCGTGAAATCAGCATCAAGAGTTCGATTTTTGAATTCAAAATCCGAGAAAATTGAATCGGCCAATTTTTCAAGTGCAAGGGTTTTGAGCACTT
>JAVBNI010000269.1:0-11701 GCA_031551645.1 Bacteroidales bacterium
CCACCGGATTTGTTTTCTTCGGTTGGATCGAAAGAAAATTTAAAACAGCTTTCTCTCGAGTTTTGATGCAAAAAACGCTGACAATCAGATGGAATTGTTTCAAAAATAAAACATTAGTGAGATTGTTCGGACAGGTATGAAATATAACATATTGTAAAGTAAACAAAGTATATTCCAAGATAAACTTATCATATTACAACATAAACTAATCTTTTTGTGAAGTAAACATAGCATTTTATAAAATAGGAACAGTAATATGTAAAATAAACTTATCAATTAATAAATCAAATATATCAATATGAAAATATTGATTATCAATTTATAAATCTTATGGAGTATATTGAAGACTATACTTTACAAATCACAGTTTTAACTATATTTGCGACAGTAATCACCTCAAAATAATCATATCATGTCCACTGAAATAGAAAACTCAGGTCAATTAAATGCCTTGTTGCAAAAGGCCGGGGGCAGCATTGCCAATCTTACCGCTGAAGAAAAACAATTGTTGCAGCGGCTTGTTGGCCGGGAAGTCGCAAAGGATTACCGCGAAACATTTGCAGCGCATTATCCGCAAAAAAACATGATTGCAGCGCTTTTGCTCGAAGAAGCGTATAAACGACGTATGACGACCCGGCAAATGATCCAAACACTGGGCATGTCGCGCGTCCATTTCACAAGAATCATTGCCGGCAAGGCAAAACCCGGGTTATATTACATACAGGCCATACACGAAAAATTGGGAGTGGATGCCAATTTTCTAATTGAAAACTTAAGTAATGGTCAATGATAAATGGTTAATGATAAATGGACACAAGACGCAATAAATCAAGCTTAAACAAATATAAAAAACGTCGATTATATCTTGTATACTGCTTATCATAGAAGTTAGTCGAACGGATGATCCTTTTTGAGCTGTACCTCCAGCAACGAGATATTGTGCCGCATTTCCCTGGCGCTTTCTCTTGAAATACGACCGGCCTCGAACATGGCCTGTATATTGTCGCGCTCTGCCTGGAACCCGTGCGAAGCAACAGCCGCAATGCTTTCCTTGTCCACCTCGCCTCGCTGGCCTCTTCTTTGATACATCGACTGGTTAAATTCGTAGTCCGTTATCATTTTCCTGATCGCAGGGCTATCCTCCGTTTTACTCATCTGCTTTAAATTTTCAAGCACATAACGGTTGTTGGCTTCTATGAGTGTAATAAACCGGGTGCGTAACTCGGCGTCTCCATTCTTCCCATTGGTCCGGCGACCCTGACGGATAAGCCGTATGATATTCCTTTTGATGGAAATCATGGAATGCGATCTGTTTTGTGAAAGCTTGTTGATCTGGCGATCCAGGATATCCAAGTAATGCTGGGCGCAATATTCGTCAGTTTCGCTTCGTTCGAGCATCCCGGTGATGTTTTCTTTTTCCCATTCACACACTGTAATCCTTAATTTTCGTTCGTCTCCGCGGTCAACTGACGGGCGGTTATTCTGCTTGCGTTGCAGTTCGGCGCTCCTGCTATAATAATTACCGGTAATGATGGCTGTAGCTGCTTCATTATCAGGGGTAGCCTGGCTTTTCAGTTCTGCTATTACGTTCTGGATGATTTCTAAATAAGCGTCATTCTCGGCCGATTTATCGATACTTGCTTTCTTTTCGACACACAAAGGCAGGATAAAGTTAGTGATGGCCAATGAAACCAATATAACGCCGCTGGCTATCAGGATAATCAGGTCGCGTTCGGGAAAAGCTTCGCCGTTGGTTAACAGGAGAGGAATAGACATGATACTGGCTAAGGTGACGGCTCCCCTTGCACCCGACAGGCTGAAAATAATACCTGCCCTGAATTTGCTTACCGGATGTTCGGGATCGTCATATGTTTTCTTTTTGATGGTAACGGCCGACCACACAAACCGGGTGACTAGAAATAACAGGGTAATTAATAGGACATAGATAATAATTTCCCATGTGCTGATCGGGTAATTATTTTGCTCCATGGTGATCAGTATCTTGGGTAATTGAGTTCCCAGGATCAGGAAAACCAACCCTTCGAGTGTGAACGCCAGTACCGACCAGATGCTTTCGGAAGCAATACTCAGGTTGATGGTTTCGGGATTGAATTTGTCGCGGTTGAACGAATGAGCAATGCCGGCCGCAAAAATCGCCAATATCCCGCTGACTTCAAGCGCTTCGGCGATCAGGTAAATTACAAACGGGGTCATGATCCCCAACAGGAGATGCAAGGTAACGTTTTCCATCCCCAGCGAACGTATCCACCGGACAAAGGAATATTTGAGCCATGTAGCCAACAGTCCGACGACAATCCCACCCAATGCGATCACAAAGAAACGGACGGTAGCATTGATCAGGGAAAACGATCCGGTGAGAACTGCCCCCAGGGCAAACTGGAAACTAACAATACCCGAAGCGTCATTAATGATCGATTCACCTTCGAGGATACGCATGATTTTGGGAGGCACGTTCACCCGTTTGCTCACTGATAAAACGGCCACGTCATCAGTCGGTCCCAGAGAGGCAATCAATGCAAATGCAATGGCAAGCGGGATAGAAGGAATAAGGAAGTTTACAAAGTATCCGCCTACAACGACTGTAGCAAACACCAGAATAATACCCATGTTCAATATCGGCTTGCGTTGCGCCCACATCGTTTTCTTGTCGGCCAGCATACTGTTGTAAAAGATCAGCGGGGCAACGAAAAGGACAAAAAACAGTTCGGGATCCAGAGGGAGAACTCCCAACGGCAATAACGTGATAAGTGCACCCAGGGCGATTTGTATAATAGGGGTGGATATGGCAGGTATAAATCTGTTAATAAAGTTCGAAAGGCATATTGCAGCAAGCAATATCAGGACATATTCAAATACTGACATTTGGTTTCATTTTATCCTGCAAAGGTATAAAGGTTTTGTCATTCGCAGTTTCACCGTGTTGAGTTTTTATGTCGACCAAGTAAACTTATACCTGTCTTCAAGCGGGTTTCGTTCACTTGATCGACATATCTTTCCTGTTAATTTATATGAACTCTATTTATTGTCATTGATAAACTTTTCGACTAAATTGTAGGCTTCATCATCTGGGAATTGAACAGGCGGATGTTTGCATAAAAAGGCAGCTGCTCCGGTTAAGACACCTCCGATTTTTTTGTCAAGGGCTAATTTTGCAAGTCTAATGGCATCAATAGCCACTCCTGCAGAATTTGGCGAATCTTCGACAGAAAGTTTCAGGTCTATAGTGAATGGCACATCTCCAAACATTCTCCCTTCCATAGCAATATAGCAGATTTTATTATCTTTTTTCCAGGCAACAAAATCACTGGGGCCGACATGGATATTGTCGGAATTAAGTCGTTGCGGAGCAACAGATTGAACAGCCTCTGTTTTTGATATCTTTTTTGAAACCAATCTGTCTTTAACAGTCATATTAAGAAAATCGGTATTGCCTCCGAAATTTAGCTGATAGGTTTTTTCTAATGTACAACCTCTTTTCTTGAACAAATCCGATAATACCCGGTGAACGATGGTTGCCCCTACTTGAGCTTTAATATCGTCGCCTATGATGGGAATGTTTTTTTCTTTAAATCGTTTTTCCCAAGCAGGGTCTGATGCTATAAAAACCGGAATGTTATTGATAAATGCCACTCCTGCATTTAATGCACAGTTCGCATAAAATTTAGCTGCTTCTTCCGAACCAACAGGAAGATAATTCAGGAGAACATCAGTTTTAGTGTTTTTAAGTATGGCAACAATTTCATCTTCTGATGTTTCTTTGCTTTCTGAAAGAACAAAGGTTTTATCTTTGTCTTGATATTCAGCCATTTGTTCAGAAACTCCATCAAGAACTTTACCCATCGTTACTTTTACACCCATTTGTGGAACATTGGGGTAAAATACCGTTGTGCAATTTGGCTTCGCAAAAATAGCCTCACTTACATCAAATCCAACTTTTCTTTTATCAACATCAAATGCTGCAACAACTTCAATATCACTAATCTTGTATTTGCCAATTATTTTGTGCATTACGCCAATACAATCTGCGGAACTGTTTTTTTCATAAAAATACAGTCCTTGTATTAAAGAACTCGCACAATTTCCCACTCCGATAATTGCAATTCTGATTTTGTCCATTTTGTCAATCTATTATGTGTTATTAGATTTTGCCATCACGATAACACATCTGTTTTTTATTATTTTATTGATGGTTATGTAATCGCCGAAAATGTTTTCCCTTCTGATGCGGCTTCACAGGTCTTGCCCGTTTTTTTAGAGGTTATCTGTTTCCTCTCATTGCTTTTTCTCGCAGTTCAACGTTTCTGCCCGCGATTTCGTTCCAATAGTTCGGAACGCGACAAAAATAATCAATGTTTGGTTATTGGAAAAACTTTTTTTGTTTTTTTAGTTTTATTAAGAATTTTTACAGCTTTACACCTTTAAAAATAAACATATTGGTTACAGATATTTTCCAGAAATACCGGTTTTCGTAGACCAAAATTGTGAAATATCCACTTAGGTACAGGCGCTTTGTCTATTTTTATGGCAATAATTTAAAACCTACGGAATTGAGAAATAATACGATTATTGGATGTTTTATCTAACCTTGTCCCGTAGAGACTGAATATAAATAACCGTGGGTTTCACCCACGGTTATTTATATTTGCCCGCTTCGCGGACATACTATTAGGTACAATATCCGATATTCATAAAAACAAATGCTTTTTCCATGTAAGATCGTCGTCTTTTCCGACGCTAATATTATTATCGTGAGTTTTGACGTCAAAACAATTTATTCGCAATGTCGATGCCTTGCGAAAGGATAGGATTATTATCGATGGCTTGGCAATATTATCGAATGGGAAAAAGATAATCGTCGCAACTAACTGATCAAAAGCATCTACCTCGAACTATACGATGATTTAGATAAACATTATTCATATTTTTTTCAAAAAAATATTGCAAATAAAAATAAGTATGTACATTTGCAAATGTGTTATACAACATAAAGGCATTAAAAATGACGTTCAATTCTCTCATCCTTAGCACCATTGTGGTGGTGGTCGTTGGTTAAAAACTGATGTGAGGATGGTGTATTGACATAATCATAAAATTTAAAAAGCCCTTCTCGCATTAAGTGAGAGGGGCTTTTTGGTTTAAAAATCGACAGTAATTCATAACAATATGAGCGAATATAAAATTCCATTACGTAGTGCCACCAGCACACAAGGGCGGCGGATGGCCGGGGCAAGAAGCCTCTGGCGCGCCAACGGCATGAAAACCGAACAAATCGACAAACCCATCATCGCAGTAGTTAACTCGTTTACCCAGTTTGTGCCGGGACATGTACACCTGCACAACATCGGGCAGTTCGTGAAAGCTGAGATTGAGAAATTAGGCTGCTTTGCTGCCGAGTTCGACACCATTGCCATCGATGATGGTATTGCCATGGGGCACGACGGAATGTTGTATTCGTTGCCTTCGCGCGACCTGATTGCCGACAGCGTGGAATATATGTGCAACGCCCACAAGGCCGACGCGATGATCTGCATCAGCAATTGCGATAAGATCACGCCGGGTATGATGATGGCCGCCATGCGCCTGAACATCCCTGCGGTATTTGTGTCGGGCGGCCCGATGGAAGCCGGCAAGCTTGGCGACAGTTATTACGATCTGATCGACATCATGGTGAAAGCTGCCGACGAGAGCGTTGCCGATGACGATGTACGTAAACTTGAATTAGCCGCATGCCCCACTTGCGGTTCGTGCTCGGGCATGTTTACCGCCAACTCGATGAACTGCCTTAACGAAGCCATCGGCCTTGCCCTGCCGGGTAACGGCACCATCGTAGCTACGCACGTCAACCGGAAGCAGTTGTTCAAGGATGCTGCCAAGTTGGTGGTCAACAATGCATACAAATATTACCGGGATGGCGACGAAAGCGTGCTGCCGCGCAACATCGGTACCCGTGCCGCTTTCCTCAATGCCATGACACTCGATATTGCCATGGGCGGCTCGTCGAACACCGTGCTGCACCTGTTGGCCGTAACCCAGGAAGCCGATGCCAACTTCACCATGGACGATATTGATACGCTTTCGCGGAAAACGCCATGCCTCAGCAAAGTGGCTCCCAATACGCAAAAATACCACATCGAGGATGTGAACCGCGCCGGAGGTATCATCGCCATCATGGGCGAGCTGGCCCGCGCCGGGTTAGTGGATACTTCGGTAAACCGCGTTGATGGAATGACCCTTGCAAACGCTATCGACAATTTTGATGTCATGAGCCCGAATATTTCGCACGATGCCATTTTCAAATATAAATCGGCACCGGCCGGACGTTTCAACCTGGAAATGGCTTCGCAGGATAAATATTATCCCGAATTGGACAAGGACCGCACTGCCGGTTGCATCCGCGATGTAGCACACGCCTACACCAAAGACGGCGGGTTGGCAATCCTGAAAGGCAACATCGCACAGGATGGCTGCGTGATCAAAACCGCCGGTGTGGACGAAAGCTTGATGATGTTCAAAGGCCCGGCCAAGGTCTTTGACTCGCAGGACGCCGCTTGTGATGGTATCCTTGGCGGGAAGATCGTAGCGGGTGATGTGGTGGTCATCACACACGAAGGCCCCAAAGGCGGGCCGGGCATGCAGGAAATGCTTTATCCCACGTCGTACATCAAATCGAAGCACCTGGGTAAAGAATGCGCCCTGATCACCGACGGCCGTTTCTCAGGCGGAACATCAGGCCTATCCATCGGGCATATCTCACCCGAAGCTGCTGCCGGTGGCAACATCGGCTTGCTCCGCGACGGCGACCTGATTGAAATCAATATCCCCGAAAGGAAAATCAATGTGTTGCTGAGTGACGAAGAATTAGCCAAACGCCGTAAAGAAGAGCTGACGCGTGGCGATAAGGCTTTCACTCCGCCGCACCGTCAACGTGAAGTGTCGAAAGCGTTGAAGGCGTATGCTTCGATGGTAAGCTCGGCAGACAAAGGCGCTGTAAGGATAATAGAGTAAAATCTAATTCCAACCCTGTCAACAGCTATCGCAGCTTGACTGATGTATATGACCTGACAGAGTCGGTAGACCTGTCAGGGTCGAGGTCACAAAAATAATCAAAGGAAATAAAGTAAAACAATAAACAATATGTCCGAAAAACACATTCCCGGTTCCGAGGCGCTGATGCACTCGTTAATCAACGAAGGAGTCAACATGATATTCGGGTACCCTGGGGGACAAATTATCCCGGTATTCGATGCTATGTACGATTTTAAAGATAAAATCAACCATATACTGGTACGTCACGAACAAGGTGCAACCCACGCCGCACAAGGTTATGCCCGGGTGTCAGGGAAGCCGGGCGTAGCCATCGTAACATCGGGTCCCGGTGCAACCAACGCCATCACGGGGATTGCCGATGCGATGATCGACAGCACTCCGATCGTGGTTATTTCGGGACAGGTTGCATCGCCGCTGCTTGGCTCCGACGCTTTTCAGGAAATTGATTTAGTGGGTATCACGCAACCCATTACCAAATGGGCTTATCAGATACGTTCGGCGAAAGATGTCGCTTGGGCCGTGGCGCGTGCTTTTTACATCGCTTCTACGGGACGCCCCGGGCCGGTAGTACTCGATTTTACCAAAGATGCGCAAAATGAAAAGGTGGAATTCAAATCGCAAAAAATCACACACATCCGTAGCTATATTCCCGTTCCCAAACCGGAACCGAAATCGCTTGAAGAAGCGGCACACTTGATTAACGAAGCGAAAAAGCCGTTGGCATTGGTGGGACAAGGTGTAATACTCGGTCAAGCCGAAAAAGAATTACTTGCCTTTTTGCGCAAAGCGGATATTCCGGCGGCTTCGACCATTCTCGGATTGTCGGCGTTAGCGTCGGACGAATCGCTCAATGTTGGGATGCTCGGTATGCACGGCAATGTGGCGCCCAACATGAAAACCAATGAATGCGATGTATTGATTTCCATCGGTATGCGTTTCGACGATCGCGTAACAGGCAATTTAAACACGTATGCCAAACAGGCCAAGATTATCCATTTCGACATCGATCCTTCGGAAGTCGATAAAAATGTCAAAACGACGGTAGCCGTATTGGGTAACGTGAAGGAAACGCTTCCGGCGGTGACCGCATTGCTGAAGGAAGCCAAGCACGAGGAATGGCGCAAGGAATTCAAGCCACTTCACGACAAGGAAGAAAATGTGGTGATCCGTCCCGAACTTTATCCAACCGAAGGTCCCGTTAAAATGGGCGAAGTAGTAAATAAAGTGAGCGAAGCGACAGGTAATGACGCTATTTTGGTAACCGATGTGGGGCAAAACCAAATGATGGGCGTTCGTTATTTTAAACATAAGCGAACCCGCAGCGTGGTGACTTCGGGCGGACTCGGAACGATGGGCTACGGGCTTCCGGCAGCCATCGGAGCCAAATTCGGCGCTCCCGATCGTACGGTCTGTCTTTTTGTGGGCGACGGCGGTTTGCAAATGACTATTCAGGAATTGGGCACGGTGATGCATTCGGGCATCGAGGTGAAAATCATATTATTGAACAACAGTTTTCTCGGAATGGTTCGGCAATGGCAGGAGCTTTTCTTTCAAGAACGTTATTCGGAAACCATTATGGATAACCCCGATTTCGTGAAAATTTCCGAGGCTTACCGTATTCCCGCGCGCAGGGTAACCGATCGAAAAGATTTGGACGGCGCCATCGATGAAATGTTAAAGACAAAAGGTGCTTACCTGCTTGAAGTAGTAGTGGAACAAAAAGGTATGGTTTACCCGATGATCCCTGCCGGCGCAAGCATCACGGATATTTTATTGGGAAACGAATAAAATAAGATTTCTAATTCAAAGATTTAAAATTCCATAATTGGATGAGTCTTTGAATTTTGAAATCTAGGAATTATTGAATTTTGAATTAATTTATCGTCATGGAAGAAAAGAAGACATTATATACGATTACCGTTTTTTCGGAAAATACAGTTGGTTTGCTCAATCAAATCACCATCATCTTTACGCGCCGCCGGCTGAATATCGAGACGTTGTCCGTCTCGCCGTCGGCCATCGAAGGCATTCACAAGTTTACCATCACCACTTTTTCCGATCCCGACACCATTGCCAAAGTGGTGAAACAGATCGACAAACGGGTGGATATCATCAAAGCATATTGCAATACCGATGAGGATTTGGTCCATCAGGAAATTGCGCTCTATAAAGTGTCGACCGACAAGCTTTTGCAACTCGGTTCAATCGAGGAACTTCTTGGTCGTCACAATGCGAAAATATTGGAGTTGACGAAGGACTACACGGTACTTCAAAAAACGGGACATCATGCGCAAACGCAAGCGTTGTTCAAGGAATTGAGCGAACGAACAGGCGTACTGCAATTCATTCGTTCGGGTCGTGTGGCCATTACCAAAGAACGCGTGGAACGACTGAGCGATATGCTGGCAGTATTGGAAGAAAGGGTAAAACCCGACGGTTCATTTGAGGTGTGATATGATAGGAATATTATTTGTATCTTTGTAGCAATTAAGAGTTTCGGTGAGACTAATGACCTTGTCAATCTCAACGCCATGATCAAGAACATCGTAATAAGTAATTTTTTAAACTTCAAGGAGAAAACTTTGAATCTTTTCCAAAACATCACCCGTAATTCTTGTAGAGGTAAATATCATAAACCGAGGCATGGGGCACAATTATTGCAGATGCTGGATGCTTGACGGCTTTGTACCGAATTTAAAGAGATAGACAATTTAAATCAATAATAGATTACAATCAGATATTGGATGATTAACATAAAAAGATAATATGGAATACCTGAATGAACGTATAACCATCGACAATGCTGTATGCAACGGGAAACCGACCATACGGGGTAAACGAATTACCGTACAGACCATTTTGGAGTTTTTAAGTGCCGGTGATACCATCGAAGAGATACTTGTCCAATATCCGAGCTTGGAAGAAAAGGATATATTTGCCTGTTTGAGTTTTGCCGCCTCGTTGATGAACCATCAATATTCGATTAAATCAATAGCATAATGGCGAAGTATTTAATCGATGCAAACCTGCCGTATTATTTCGGATTATGGAACAATGGCGATTATGTACACGTGAAAGATATTGATGATACTATGTCCGATGATGAAATCTGGGAGTATGCCAAAAACAATCATTTGATTATTATCACAAAAGATGCAGATTTTTCTCTTAAAGTTTTGTCTGGTGGACATCTTCCCAAAGTAATCCATTTAAAATTCGGCAATTTGAAAATGAATAAATTTCACGAATTGCTGTCGAGAACATGGTGCGATATCGAACAATTAGTTGCAAATAATACGCTTGTTAATGTGTATTCAGACAGGATTGAAGCAGTCAAATAATACTTTAGACAATTTAAACCAATAATAGACTATAATTTAATTCAATAAACAAGTAAAACAAATGGCAAAAATTAATTTTGGCGGAGTAGTAGAAGATGTAGTAACACGTGAGGAGTTTCCTGTAAGCAAGGCTCGCGAAATATTAAAGAACGAAACCATCGCCGTGATAGGTTATGGTGTACAAGGTCCCGCCCAATCGCTCAACATGCGCGATAATGGATTCAGCGTTATCATCGGGCAGGCTCCCGAGTTCAAAGCCGACTGGGACAAGGCTGTAGCCGACGGTTGGGTGCCGGGCGAAACACTTTTTCCTGTGGAAGAAGCAGCTAAAAAAGCAACCATCATACAATACCTGGTTTCGGATGCAGCACAACGCGCCCTGTGGCCGGTGATCAAACCCTGCCTGAATAAAGGCGATGCGCTGTATTTTTCGCATGGTTTCTCGATTACCTACAAGGATCAAACCGGTGTTATTCCCCCGGCTGATGTTGATGTGATCTTGGTCGCACCGAAAGGTTCGGGTACCAGCGTACGTCGTAACTTCCTGGCAGGTACAGGTATCAATTCAAGTTATGCTGTTTTCCAGGATGCTACAGGACGTGCATTGGATCGTACATTAGCAATTGGTATCGCTGTTGGTTCGGGTTATCTGTTTCCCACTACCTTCGAACAGGAAGTATTCAGCGACCTCACCGGCGAACGTGGTGTATTGATGGGCGCTTTGGCAGGCATCATGGATGCACAGTACAAGGTATTGCGCGATAACGGCCACTCACCTAGTGAAGCTTTCAACGAAACCGTTGAAGAACTTACCCAGAGCTTGATCCGTTTGGTCGACGAAAACGGTATGGACTGGATGTACAGCAACTGTTCGGCAACCGCACAACGCGGCGCTTTGGACTGGAGACCCCGTTTCGCCGAAGCTGTAATGCCCGTATTTGAAGATCTCTACGCCCGTGTAAAAGACGGTCGCGAATGTAAACGGGTACTTGATTCAACCGGTGGCCCCAACTATAAAGCCGAACTGGAAAAAGAATTGAAAGAGTTGCGCGAAACAGAAATCTGGCAGGCTGGTGCACAGGTTCGTAAATTACGTCCGGGAAAGTAAATCATTCCTGAGTTTTTACATAAAAAGCTGTTTCGATTATCGAAACCATAAGTGTCCGAACAAAAAGAAAAGTTCAAAGATGATTACCTTTACGGTCGACTAAAATCCCAAGGTTTCCATCAAGAACTTTTCTCATGAGTACAAAGTTAGGTAAAAAATCGGACAAGCCCATTTTCAAACAAAT
>JAVBNI010000032.1:0-14935 GCA_031551645.1 Bacteroidales bacterium
ATTTGTTTGAAAATGGGCTTGTCCGATTTTTTACCTAACTTTGTACTCATGAGAAAAGTTCTTGATGGAAACCTTGGGATTTTAGTCGACCGTAAAGGTAATCATCTTTGAACTTTTCTTTTTGTTCGGACACTTATGATCGCCGATAATTTCTTAGAACAGCGTCAAATACAAATTGATGCACCAGAATGATCGTTTATCATTTCCCCATCCTTATTCTTATCCCTTCGCTGTGTGCACTAAATTCCGGGGCATACATGCATTGGAATGTAGTGATACCATTAGAGAAATCGCCAGCATGTGATACACGTAGGTCGTATTCTAACACATAGGTTCCTTTACGCAGATAACTGATAAAGAAATTTACCGAGGCATCCTTGATACTTTCGTAATAACCCAAACCACCCTGGAAATGATAGCCCGATAAAACGCTAACCGGTTCGAAACCGGCCGCACGCATATCTTTCAAATGGACATACTCAAAGTCACGGTCGGCACGAAGTTCCAAACGAACAGTCACCACATCTCCCACCTGCGGACAGTTACTACTGGTAACAGGACTCAACGTTTTGCCTTCGGCAGTGAAATGTTTGATAAAAAGTTGTTTCCGCATTTGCAGATTTGTCTCAGCGGATGTGATTTTATCCAAATTTTCGAAATATTGCCAGTACATGGCGCCCCATACCACACTGCTATTGGGATTAGTGACACGCAGGTTTGCCAGACTCTTTCCGACTTCGCTGCCGTTCCATGATGTATTGACATAACCCGTTCCTGCCTCCGGACGCAATGGCTCTTTGACCATTCTTTTCAAAGGCTTGCCGCTTATGCGAATATCAAGCGGTTGGATGTTGTCATCCAGCAAATCATCTTCGGTTGCCAAGATAGCATAAACAGCCTCAGTAGTCGCTTTGGTAGTTTTCCAGTCTGACGTTTGTTTGTTACGCAACAACCATATTTTCATCTCCCCTACTGCCCGGGTATCACTTCCGGCTTCATTGAAGGCTTCTATTAACATCGCTTGCGTTTCCACCGGCGACTCGCTCCAGAAATATCCGAGACGGTTGTCCGCCCAGTACATTCCCATATCATTGCTCATTTGCGCCCGTTCTTTAAGAGAACGCAATATATTCTGCGCTACATCGGATTTACCGAAACGATGCATCACTAATGCAGTCATTGCCTGTTCGTACACATTGAAACGTGGCCAATATCTTTCGGCTTGTTGCAGGTAAAAATCGAAGGCTTGCAGATGATCCAACGGATGATGTTTCGAAAAACTACACATATACAAATAATGTAATTGTGTACGGCCTATTTGGCGTCTTTCGCGATCGGAACGTTCGGTACGATCCTCGATCCTTTTTATCGCGGCTTTGTGATCCTCCGCAATACGGGCATCACAATAAGTCATAGCCCGTTGTATCATATCGCCTATATCCTCAGTCCGGGGCAAAGCGTTCAGGTTACGAAGATGTTCCAGTCCCGCAACGATATGCTGTGTAACAAAACGATCCTCGAGTTGTCCGACAAACCAAGGGAAACCACCATTTCCACCCTGCATCGCTTTCAACTTGTCCAAAGCTTTCTGTTGTTCACTGGACATACGATTGAGGTCAAACAGTAAACCGACACGTTTCTTGCGTTCGGTTTCGTTAGCAGCCTGTATCACCCATGGGGTTTCTTCAAGCAATGCCTGTTTCAGTTCCTGGTTCTTTTCGAGATTCGATATCAATGCTTTGCTGTCAGGCAACGAACGCCACTGGTCAAAAATTTGCTTGATTTTTGGTGAACTGTTGGTAATGAGAGTTGCCAGTGCATTGGCATAAAAACGGGCAAACGTTTGTTCGGCGCATTCGTAGGGATAATCCATGAGATAAGGTATTGCCTGTACGGCATACCAGGCAGGATTGGATGTATATTCCAACGTCACCCGACGATGCTGCAAGGTACCCGATGTATTATCGGCCAGCCGGTCGAATCGGAAATCCTTACGTTGGTCAGCACGTACCATGAACGGCATCGATTCAGTCACCAGCATGCGATTGCTGAGCACCGGCGCACTCCTCTCCTCCCCGTCGGTATGAGTACCTGCCTGCGCGGTAAGACGATATGTAATAGCCTGTAAAGTTGCGGGAACTCCCAACCGCCACTGTACAGCAGTACTCTGACCGGCCTTGACCGAAAACGATTGTGTACCATCCGTTTTCAACATTTGTGCGTCCACCGGCTGCATAGTGAAAGCATCGTAAAGACGTAACAAAGCTTTGCCATTCAAGTCACCTTCTGTCAGGTTGTTTACTTTGGCAGAAAGTACCAGTGTATCGCCTACACGGAAGAATCTCGGCAAATTGGCGCTGATGGCTACTTGTTTCTGCGTAATGAGACTATTGGTTGTATTACCTGTTTTGAAATCCTTCGTATGGGCAAATCCCAGCATATTCCATCGCGTTAATGCTTCAGGAATAGTAAATTCCACCAATATTTCGCCTTTTTCGTTGGTGCGAAGTTCGGGATAGAAGAATGCCGTTTCGGAAAAGTTGGTGCGGAGGGGAATGGCGGTAAGCTGGTCGCCATCTACTTCATATACAGCACCACCCATATCACCAGACATCTTGGCCATAGGATCGCTAGAGGAATTACTATGAGCATAATCTGCTTTATCATAGGCTAATTCCATAGAAGGTGGAGGCAGTTCATCCTGACGAGTTATTGGAACTATTCCCTCTTCAACGGCGCCGGTAACGGTTGATTCTGCTCTCATCATATATTTCACCCGCATATTGCCCCGGTTTTCTTGATTGAGATGTTCATAATTAGAATTGTAACTTCCAAGATAGCGGTATTCACGCATGATAAGATTGCGTGAATTCGATAACGGTTCATATTTCCTTTCCCAACCATACTGGTAATGTGGACGGATTGGATAAAAATCTTCCCTCCAATTAAGCAATGCAAACTTATCCAATGATGCATCATACAGCGTAGCCACCATTTCGGCAGCCTCACGTTCGCCTTTCTTATTCTTCACGGTTAACGTCCATTTTTCCTTTTCACCGGGCAGCAATTGTCCTCGAAAGGAAGTAAACGTAATATCCAGCTCTTTGTTGGTGTATGGAACTTTTATTTCCTGCAATGCAGTATACTCACGGTTGTCCTGTACCATAGCAAAAGCCACAGCAAAACCTCCACGATAGGTTTCGGCAATCGGGAAACGTAATTCCTGCGGGATGCGCCCTACAGTCAGCCATTTGCGTTCCACTACATGGTCATTGAAAAGCACATCGTAGCGAACTACTGACGAATCATTTCCTCCGGCAATACGAAAAGCAACCATATCGCCAGGCTCGCCGTTGTCCTTCACAACATCAACCCATTGCTTCATATTCGTGATAGGCGCATTAGCCTGTTGCAACTGCACATAAACAGAATCAGTAACTGTGGCGTTCTGTGCACCGGTAGTTTTCAACTTGATGAAATACCAACCCGATGATGCATCCTGCAAAATGCCAAGGTCTATTTTCGCATCTTTCGGAGTGGTCATCTGGAGCGTAGTCACTCGGCTTTCCTTTTCGTAAGTTGACGGCTGATCTTCGGTGGCATACGGGTCATTAGGGAAAAGTGATGCAAATTCATCATGCGGTATCACGAATGTATCGGGTTGTTGCCAAAGTCGATTACGGAGAAGACGGTCGGGACTTTTAAGCGCCCATACTTCAACCTGCACATCCGCAGCTACGGCATTCCCGCTAAGGTTGGTGGTTTTCAACGGGTATTTCAAGCCGTCGGTTGACCGATCGCTCACAAAAATCTTTTCCGGTATCTGGCAATCGACCAATAACGGTACACGGCTAAGTTTCACTTCTTGCACGTTGGTTTGCGTTTCGCCATTGTTATCGGTCACGTCCACGGCCATCTGATAGCGGTAGATGCTGTTGTCGCTTGTTTTGATATCCTCTGCTTTAGCAGGAAACTTAATGGTGAACTGTCCCTTGCCGTCAGCATACAAGGTACCTGTGGCGATATGCCGGTCATTACCCCGAAACGGGTAAACTCGTTTAAAAGTACGATATTCCTGTTGCCGCATCACGTTGAACTCCACCTTGGCGCCATCCACCGGATAACCGGCCAACGCTTTGGCAGTACCGGTCATTGTCACCGTATCGCCCAGCACATAATTGGCTGTGACGGGATTCATCGTTATCTCGAAAGTGGGGCGTTTGTATTCTTCCACATCAATACCGACCGCCCCGTGTTCGTCCCGGATGGTCATCTGCCCGTTGAGCAAGCCTTGCGGGAGTGTGAAACTGCCGTTGAATGAGCCATATTCATTGGAAGTAAATTCCTGTTTGACTATTTCCTTGTCGTTAACATCCATCAAGTGGACAATTGTCTTGGTTTTTGCCTTAACCGTATTATGCCCGTCATTATCGGATTCGTACAGCAAGCCTTTGAAATAAACTGTCTGGCCGGGACGGTAAATGGCACGGTCGGTAAAGAACACCGTGCGCAAAAAAGCTTTCGGTTCCTGCCCCGCATAAACATACATCATATTCTCGCTCAAAACCTCATTGTTATATATAACGTGAAGCCTGGCGCCCCTAAATTTTGAAGCATCCGAAAGGACTGCCATACCACAGGTATCCGTTCGCAGGGTATCTCCGGGCACATACGTGTATTTGCTTAGTTCACGGTCGTATATATGTTGCATTATCGCTATTTTTGCGCCTGGTAACGGTTTCCCCGAAAGGGCATCCACTGCGTATGCTTCTGCTATTCCATTGTTTTGCAAACGTTGCAATAATTTGATATTGGTTACCTGCACAGGATGATAAGTCAGCACAGCCATCTTGTCTCTCGCAGGATTAGGCTTGTCCGACACTACCAACAAATAATTCCCGACAGGTAATGTATCGATTTTTGTTTCGAACGAATGCTGTTGATAATCGGTTTGTAACGGCAATGTTATGGTATGCGAGGCCATTTTCTCCTGTTTCGAAAGGAACCGGGGAGCATCGTCTTTCAGGTCTTTCGATCGGTACAGTTCTTCCAGTTCTTCCGGGCTGTAACGATATATATTCAAATAAGCTATATGCAGGTTCCTGTAGGTGACCATTGCCAACGCCGGCTGATGCGGAATGAGGGCCTTTTCAATAAAAATGTTTGCGTCAGGCTGTGTCAATTCCTTGAGCATATCGGCTGCTAACTTACGGTCATCTTTCAACGGTGCATGTTTTTCTATTTCATGGCACAGGTTTACCGCGTCAACCAAGTAATGTCTGCGTTTATCCTTTTTCCCCGATGTAGCCTCCTCTTGTTGCTTGTAATAAATGGCCAACGTATACGCTGCCTTGCCCCATATTTTTTGCCCGGCACACAGTTCCACCAAGTTTTTCATCGCATCCTCGTAAAGTGCATCCACATCATCGAAATTCCCCTGGTTTTTCAGGTAGGTATACCTTTTCAGGCTCACATCTGTCAGCGGGTTGATATCGTTTTGCGACAAGCGGAAAGCGGTAAGATCCTGGAAAAGTTTCAATATCAAATAAGTCGGCGCCAGGGAATCTATTACCGGGATGTTTGTTTTAACAAAGCTTGGCGCATCGCCAAAATAAGCGGGATTATCGATTACACGCGCCTGCGAAAAGTCGGCAATCCACAAGTCGTTATTCATGTATGTGTCAATCGTACGGTGCGCCAGGAAATCGTACAATGTTGGGCGCAAATAGCGGGTGGCAGCATCGCCTTCGAGCGCTTCCTTGAAATCGCTTATGGATATTTTTTGCAACAGCACGGGATCCATCAGCGAAAGTCGGAAACAATACGCCATTTCGCGGATCAGCCTTGTAGCATCCCAAGTCTCAATATTATCGTTTTCCGTACCTTCTGACAAAGCCGTCCTTTCATACATTTTCCAACGATTCCGGTTATAGTAATTCAGATATGCTTCGCCTGTGAGCGAATAAACAACGGCCTTGGCAGGAAAGGGGATCGTTTCGATATCCTTTTTCAGGCTATTGATAATGGCAACCTGGGGATTTTCTTCAGTTTGCTGTAGGCAGGTATTCCGTGTCATCACGGTTTTAATCAGTTGCCCGTACACTTTGTCCTTCAACGCAGCCTGACGGATTTTTTCAATTTCGGGCAAAGCTGATTGCGGTAAGATTCCATCCATCAGTTTATCAATGGTTTTCCATTGGGCGGTATAATCAAACTTACCTTGTGGCCATACATTTGTCAAAGGAATAACTGTAATAGATAGAAGAACTAATAAACGTCTCATTACATGTAATTGATTAGGCTGATTGTTTTCTTTACTTTGAAATTCGAAATACAAATATAATGCCTCAATTCGCAAATATAAGTTATAAAAACAATCTCCATTAGGTTTTAGTAAACAACCATTTGGAAAATACACTACCTTTGTATGGAAATATCTGTTTTTTGTTGACCTGATGTCTCACACATTGGACGTTCGGATGAGTGATTTGTTGATTGTTTATCTACATAAAAACAACAAATCCGGAAACATCATGTAATGTTTCCGGATTTTACACATAATCTGTATTTTACAGTTATTTGCGTATCAGAATCATAATCCCATTACTTAAACGAATATATTCCGCTCCGATAGGCTGTTGCTTGATAGGAACAGTCGGCGTACTTGGTGCGGCCATTGTGGCAATGCAAACCAATGCAAGAAACATCACTGTAAATAAGATCTTTTTCATACTTTACTTTTTTAATTTGTTAAACGTTTATTTTGGCCAGTGCAAATTTATATATTTTAAAGTAAATCCTTAATATTCTTTAAAATATTGTTAATAATACAATCATTCGCTATAATAGTTCAATCAAGAATTAAATTTATTAGCTTGCTCTATCATAAATTACTCATTCTAAACGCATATCGACTCATCTCATCATCATTGGATTGTAATTTTCCGATGACCTATTAAACACCACCATGCAAAAAAGAATAAAAATGGCTGTCATATTGACCGGGATCGCATTGATATGCATTGTTTCCGGACAGTTTGCCTGGCTGTATCAAATCTATCATCTCCATCATGCTTTATTTGAAAAATATGCAAACAGGATGCTGGTCAATGCAGTTGACGAAGAATTCAACATGCGTTCCGAGGCTATGGTCAATCATATTATCGTTACGCCAACGGATGTGGAATTAGACAAGGCGGAACTTGATTCCATTGCCCGGGATCATGATGTTTCCCCGGTAAATACCATCATCGAGATCAAACACCCGACGGGACCCGAATCAAATGTCCAGGGTAGGATAAAGTATGCCATCAATTACGCACTTCCCCCCGATATATATGATATTGACAGCATTTATGCCGACTTGATCAGGAAAGAATATCCTAATGATAAAGTATATATTGAACTGATCGACTCAACCGGCACGCAAATAATACGAAGTACGGCACAAGAAGATAATCAGAAACATCGTTACGTAACACAGAATGTTCCGCTGGATAACCCTGCGCAGCAAACCGTACGAGGAGTGGTAGCATCGTCACCTTTATTTATCGTATTTACACAA
Source organism: Bacteroidales bacterium (assembly GCA_031551645.1). Classification (GTDB taxonomy): domain Bacteria; phylum Bacteroidota; class Bacteroidia; order Bacteroidales; family UBA4181; genus JAIRLS01. The sequence continues at coordinate 7,565 of JAVBNI010000032.1, forward strand.
TCAACCGGGACAATGGTGCTTTCCGTCTTCTTTGCGCTTCTTGCTGTAGGATGTACTTTGTATATCATTCGGGTTGTCTTCAAGCAAAAAAAATATACCCAAAGTGTCACCGACTACACCCATTATACGGTACACCAGATGCAAACACCGATTATGCTGGCAACTCTCTCCCTGAAAAAACTACATAGTAAAACCAAAAGAAATAAAAGTTTCCAGGTAGACCCATACATTGATATTTCGGAAAAAAATCTAAAGAAACTTAGTTCATTGTCTGATTCGCTGCTCAGTATTGCCACACAGGAAAACAGTTCCATGAAGATCACACGGGAACCGTTCGATATCGTAGAGGCTGTTACGGCGCTCGCTAATGAAACCCCATTGAAACAGCAGGGTAAACAGATAAAGATCAGTGTCGAAAATCATCTATCGAATCCACTTATCGAAGCCGACCAGTTTCATATGGGTAATGCTGTCAGTAACCTGATTGACAATGCCATTAAATATTCCGGCGAAAAGGTCACGATCAAAATATCTCTTGAAAACATTCCAAATGGTATTTGTATATCGGTAGAAGATAATGGTATAGGGATAGACAAGGAACATATCCATCATGTTTTTGACCGTTTTTACCGGGTAACCGGAGAACACCGCACCAAAGGGTTTGGCTTGGGATTGAGCTATGTACAAGCAGTTTGTGAAGCCCACAATGGAAGTGTACGTGTGTACAGCGAAAAAGGTGAAGGTAGTCGGTTCGTAATGGACATTCCTACAAATTAATTGTTATAAGTACCATGCGAGATGTAATCGACGTTTTTGATATTTGTTTAAACTTGATTTATTGTTCTTTGCCTCATTTATCATTAACCATTTATCATTAACCATTACTTATTATGTGTCTTCTCAATCGCCAATAACAAGTAACTGGAAACAGTAACATAATCTATCGATATTCTATTGAAGCAGATATTAGACCCTGAACACCTGACATTCCGTGAAACAGCCTTCGATCTGTTGATGCAGAAACGTATCAGTAAGGTATTGTTATTATGTAGCAGCTATGATTCGTTTGTACTCGAAGAAGACGGACGGGTGGACGAGCAGATCTTCAACGAGTATGTATCGCTCAACCTGCGTAATGCGCCAGGTATTGTCCAGGCCGATACCTCGGAAAAAGCATTTGATATTCTGAACAGCATTCGCATCGATCTGGTGATTTCGATGTTAAGCATCCGGGATATCGACCCGTTCAGTCTGGCCAAGAAAATTAAAGAAGCTTATCCGCATATCCCTATTGTTGTCCTGACGCCCTTTTCACGCGAAGTATCGCTTAAATTGCGCCACGAAGATCTAAGCGCTATCGATTCGGTATTTTGCTGGCTCGGCAACGGAGACTTATTGCTGGCAATTATCAAGTTGATTGAAGATTGGATGAATGCGCCTCATGATATTGAAGAAATCGGTGTGCAATGTATCTTACTGGTAGAAGATTCGATACGTTACACTTCGTCATACCTGCCATTACTGTATAAACTGATTTTCACCCAGTCGCGGAAATCTATGCGCGAGGCCTTGAATGAACACCAGAAAATGCTGCGTATGCGTGGCCGGCCAAAAATTTTACACGCATCGACCTATCAGGAAGCAGTATCGTTGTACCACAGGTATAAGAATAATCTATTGGGAGTGATCTCTGACGTTACTTTCAAACAAGAAAAAACACCCGATAACAAAGTAAATGCCGGATTTGACCTCTGCCGGCTGATTCGTTCCGAAGATCCGAACATGCCAATACTCCTGCAATCATCGGATATCGAAAATGCACGTTATGCCGGAGAACTCCAAGTGGGATTTATCCACAAATACTCCAAAAATCTGTCGAATGAATTGAGTGCTTACATCAATGACCATTTCGGGTTTGGTGATTTTATCTTCCGCAATCCTGTAACAAATGAGGAAATAGCACGAGCAACCGATCTGAAAAGTCTCCGTCAACAGTTATGGAACGTGCCCGATAACATTTTGATTTATCACATATCGCGGAACCACATATCCAAATGGTTTAATGCCAGAGGCTTGTTTTCCATCGGTCGAATTTTCAAAGCGTTGAGCGTGGATGATTTCAGCGATATCCAATCTGCCCGCAAATACATGGACAAGGCAATGGGGATATATTTACACGACACCGGACGTGGTATCATTGCCCAATTCGACAAAGATACATTCAGCGAATACATGTCTTTTGCCCGCATCAGTAACGGAACGATCGGTGGTAAAGCACGGGGACTGGCATTTATTGATACGGTTATCAAAAAAGAGAAAATATACAACAAATATCCCAGCGTATTGATTGATATTCCACGTACGGTGGTAATCGGAGCCGATATTTTTGAAGAATTCATCGAAAGCAACCAACTCCAACCGATAGCGCTTTCGACTGCATCGGACAATGAGATATTACAAGCATTCTTGAATGCCCGATTGCCCGACCGGGTGAAAGAAGATCTGGCGGCTTTCGCTTTGCTGGCAAAGAAGCCAATCGCAGCACGTTCGTCCAGCAAACTGGAGGATTCGCATTATCAGCCGTTTGCTGGAATATACTCGACATACATGGTTCCTAATGCATCCGACCCGGTGGTAACCACCATGAATATCGTCCGTGCCATCAAAGCGATATATGCATCAGTGTTTTACCATAGCAGTAAATCGTATATAGCCGCAACATCCAACATAATCGACGAAGAAAAAATGTCGGTAATTTTGCAGGAAATGTGCGGAACACGTTATGGCAACTATTTCTACCCTACCGTATCGGGCGTAGCTCGTTCGGTTAATTTCTATCCCATCGCACCCGAAACAACCAGCGACGGCGTAGCCAATATTGCCCTCGGCCTGGGAAAATACATTGTAGAAGGAGGTGTGGGTATCCGTTTCTCGCCCAGGTATCCAAAGAAAATATTACAATTATCGACCCCTCAGATGGCGCTGAACGAAACACAAAAATATTTTTATGCGCTCGATCTTTCCAATGAGAATTTCGTACCGGATATCGACGATAGCTCCAACATTGTCAAGCTGCCTCTTTCCGCTGCCGAAAAAGATAAAACGCTCCGGTTCGTGGCATCAACTTACGATTTTGATAGCAAAATTATCCGCGATGGGATACTACATGAAGGTAAACGACTGATCACTTTCTCAAAAATCCTTAATCATAACAGTTTTCCACTTGCCGAAATATTGAATGATCTGTTGGAAATAGGCCAACACGAACTGAACAGCCCGGTTGAAATAGAGTTTGCCGTTAACCTGGATGTACCGTCCGGCAGTCCCAAAATTTTCAATTTCCTGCAAATACGTCCGATTGTCAGTGAACAACGGGGCAGCATCAATCTCGATCACATTAACCGTGAGGATATCCTGATATGGTCGGATATGGCTCTGGGCAACGGCGAAATCAACCATATCCGCGACATCGTATACATCAAAACAAATGAATTCAATGCGGTCAACAATCCGGAAATCGCGGCTTATATTGAAAAAATTAACGACAGGATGATTGCCGAAAAACGTAATTATATTCTTTGTGGACCGGGACGCTGGGGTTCGAGCGATCCATGGCTGGGCATCCCGGTCAAATGGCCACAGATTTCAGAAGCGCGATTAATTGTGGAATCAGGATTACGCAACTACCGGATGGATGCCAGCCAGGGAACGCACTTCTTCCAAAATCTTACCTCTTTCCGTGTGGGCTATTTCACCATCAACCCTTACAATAACGACGGACTGTTCGATACCGAATTCCTCGACGCACAACCTGCTGAATACGAGGATAAATATATTCGCCACATCCGTTGCACAGAACCGCTCCCCATACTGATAGACGGAAAACACATGAAAGGCGTGGTGTTGAAGCCGGAAAATGAGAGGGAATAAGTAATTGAACGTTGAAAGTTAGCGACATACCTTCGGGTACCATGCCAAAGTCTGAGAAAAATTAAAATACACCGTTGGTAGTATTTACCTTTTACTCAAATCTTCGAAATATTTCGCCACGATAGTAGCTTTCTGTTTTCCAACCAGTTTTTCCAAATCTTCCACCGGAGCCATTTGCATCCGTGCTATCGATTTAAATTCCTGCAACAGTTTTTCAATAGTCTTTTCGCCAATTCCCTCTATATTTTGCAAATCGGTAGTAATCATCGCTTTTGACCGTTTATTTCGATGAAAAGTAATACCAAACCGATGAGCCTCGTCACGCATGTGTTGTATCAGTTTGAGGCTTTCCGAACGTTTGTCTAAATAAAGCGGCGCAGTGTCGCCGGGGAAATAAATCTCCTCAAGTCTCTTGGCAATCCCAACGATAGCTATTTTCCCTTTCAGTCCAAGCTGTTCGAGGCTGTTCACAGCCGAACTCAACTGCCCTTTACCTCCATCGATAACAATCAGTTGCGGCAACGATTCATCTTCATCCAACATCCGACGGTAGCGACGGAAGACGACTTCTTCCATTGAGGCAAAGTCATTGGGGCCTTCCACTGTCTTGATATTGAAATGCCGGTAATCCTTCTTACTGGGGCGTGCACCTTTGAACACGACACAAGCTGCTACAGGATTTGTCCCTTGTATATTCGAGTTATCAAAACACTCGATATGCACCGGAAGTTCTGTCAGATGAAGGTCCCGTTTCAATGTTTCCAATATGCGATTTACATGGCGGTCAGGATCGGTCTGTTCAATCTGCTTTTTCTTTTCCAGTTGGAAATATTTGGCATTGCGTTGCGACAGTTCCAGCAACTTTTTCTTATCACCAATTTTGGGAACCGTATAAGTAATACCCGGCCAAGCCACATCCGGTTCAAAAGGGACAACAATTTCACGTGATGTGCTCATAAATCGTTCGCGTAGGTCGGTTATGGCAAAACCAAGTAATTCCGCAGGCTGTTCATCTAACCTCTTGGTCAGTTCAATGGTATATGCCTGTATAATTGCCCCATCTACAATACGTAAATAGTTAATGTAGGCGCACTGGATATCTTCTTCATAAGAAAACACATCCACGTTATTGATTGAAGGATTGACAACGGCCGATTTACTCCGGAACTTTTCCAGAAGAGTTATTTTATTTTTTATTTTTTCCGCCTCCTCAAAACGGTATGTTTCCGCATACGCATTCATCATCGTTTTCAGATGTTGGATCACCGATGTGATGTTTCCTTTCAGGATATCCCTGATTTGAGTGATGGATTCGTCATATTCTTCCTCTGTTTGAAACCCTTCACAAGGTCCTTTGCAGTTGCCGATATGATATTCGAGGCACACCTTGAATTTATTCCGTTCGATTTGCTCTTTTGTAAGATTCAGCGAACAGGTACGTAAAAGGTAAAGCTGTTTAATCAAATCCAGCAAAGTTCGCACCACCATCACCGATGTGTAAGGTCCAAAATACTGCGAACCGTCGCGTATAGGATTACGCATGAGATAAACGCGCGGAAAATGCTCGTTACGGATAACAATCCATGGAAAAGATTTATCGTCCTTTAGAAGAATATTGTAGCGGGGCTGATATTTTTTGATCAGATTATTTTCCAACAACAAAGCATCACTTTCCGTATCTACCACAATAGTCTGTAAATCTACTATCTTACCGATCATTACAGCAAGCTTACGGTTATCGGGTGTTTTGTTGAAATATGATGAAACCCGCTTTTTCAGATTTTTAGCTTTACCGACGTAGATGATTTTATCTTCGGTATTCAGAAACTGGTATACACCAGGACTATCGGGTAAACGGGCAATAGTTTGTTGAAGTATTTCGTTCAAGGTTATTATTTATTGAAAGATTACTCACCTATGAGATATGTGGTTAGGCTATTATCGGTGTCTATTTTTAATTGCAGCACAGTATTCATTTATTTATCAAGCAACTTTATTATTTTATTCATAATAAACTCAGATTCTTCCAGATAGATAAAATGCGAACTTTTATCAGTTATAATATGAGTAAGGTTCTCGTGTTCTTTGTCTAATTGATTATTTAGCCTAAGATGAACCTTAAAAGCCATTTTATTGAACTCGACGAATCTTTCTTCTATCTTCACTTCTTTTATCGACGTAAATAAATATACCGGAATATCAAAAGGAATAGGATACCTTCCATCGGATTTCATCAATTCCAAATTAAAATCTATTTCGTCAGTAACTCCGGGAGAAACATTGCTTTTTATGTTTTCCCAATTACCGACATAATCGCTCCACATTTTTTCAGTTACGGAATCTTTAAGTTCTTTATAAAACAACTCATGATATGCGTCGATTAAAAAAAGTGCCTTCACTTTCTCCGGGAATAATTCCGTGTATTTCCTGACAATATACCCGCCTATCGAATGGCCAACTAAAATAACAGGGACATTAATCTCGAGCTTATTTATTAGCCCATCCAATTCCCGGATCATCGAATCGTCATTCTTGCTGTCTGGTACATAGTCTGAATTTCCAAGCCCGCTTCTGTCATAAGAAATAACTCTGGCATATTGCGATAACCGCTCTTGAAAACTATTCCAGGTTTCTAAACCGAGTGTCCCCCCGGAAACTAAAACGATGGTAGCATTACCGGAACCGGTATCGCAATAAGCTATTTTATTGCCATCATTTTCAATGTAATTAACATTTTTATTATCAACACATTGTACCACAATGGATTCTTTAACAATTTCTACATTTTCTCTATTTCTGTTTCTGGCCTCCGATTCAGTAACTCCTAAATCTTGTCCTTGAACAAGCTGCTGCATCAATGAAGATGTTATCAATAACAATAATATTTTTTTCACTATTTAGTTATCCAAAAATTCTTTTGTTATATTTTTAAATTAGCATCTTAGCACATGACAAAATTTAGATATTCCTTATTCGATGCCTGAAAGGCGAGATTTTCATAACCGCAAGTTGCGCTTCGCTTACTTGCGGATTGACAACTAAGATAGCCATTGCCTGCAAGGCAAGACGTATTTTTGTTCTATATGTCTTGCCTTGCAGGCAATAATAGTCTGTTGTCTTCCCTGCAGGTCGTTGACCTGCGGTTATGAAAATCGGGCTTTTCAAGCCTTATAAATATTTTTGTCATGTACTAAAAATTAGCATAAAGACTAACGCTCCTATACTTTAATCCATGAACCAATTATTCCAGCTTTAAAACATACAAAATATGTTCCAATGACTAAAAACAACTATATCAAGAACCATAAGTGTCCGAACAAAAAGAAAAGTTCAAAGATGATTACCTTTACGGTCGACTAAAATCCCAAGGTTTCCATCAAGAACTTTTCTCATGAGTACAAAGTTAGGTAAAAAATCGGACAAGCCCATTTTCAAACAAAT
>JAVBNI010000168.1:0-37676 GCA_031551645.1 Bacteroidales bacterium
CATAAAAATCAGTATCTTTGGTCATGAAAACATTCAAGAAGCATAGGGATTACGGATTCTGGGATCAGGACATTCGTTTGAGTAAGCTCAGCCAGTTAGGAGATCCTTTGGAAAAGCTGAACAAAGGAGTTGATTTTGAGATGTTCAGGGATCTTTTAGAAGACAGGATAATCAAAGAGCCACAGGGTAAAGGCGGCCGTCCACCTTACGATTATGTACTGATGTTCAAAGTGATGATTCTCCAGCGTTATTATAATCTATCCGATGATCAGGTAGAATACCAGATCAACGACCGGATGAGCTTCATGCGCTTTTTAGATTTGAGCATTGCCGATGATGTGCCTGATAGCAAGACGGTTTGGTTTTTCCGGGAACAGTTGACAGACTTGGGTTTGGTAGAAGAATTGTTTGCCATGTTCCTTGTGGAATTGGAAAAACTGAACCTGGTGGTGAATGAAGGCAAGATCGTAGATGCAAGTTTTATAGAAGTTCCCCGTGGTCGTAACAGCCGAGATGAAAACAAACAGATCAAGCAAGGGGAAGTTCCGCAAAGAATACAGGAGAACCCACACGTCAAATCCCAGAAAGAAATGGACGCACGTTGGACTCAAAAAAATGGTGTGAACTATTTTGGCTACAAGGATCATGTCAAAGAAGATGCAAAAAGTAAGCTTATCGTCAAATACAAGGTTACAGAAGCCAGTGTTCATGACTCAAAGGCTACAGAGGATCTGTTGGATGAAAAAGACCAGGGAGAAGACTTTTATGCCGATTCGGCTTATAGTGGTGAACCCCAGGAAAAGATCATTACAGGCAAACAGATGAATAACAAGGTTTGTGAAAAAGGCACGCGCAATCATCCCCTGACAGAAGAACAAAGAACCGGCAACAGGGAAAAATCCAGAGTTCGTTCACGAGTGGAACACATTTTTGGATTTATGGAAATGAGCATGAATGGAATGTATATCAATTGCATCGGCATTAAACGGGCCACTGCCATTATCGGCTTAATGAATCTGACCTATAACATGTTCCGTAAAATTCAGTTAATGCCAGTTTAAGGGATAACTGTGTCTATACTTTTTTAATTTTAAGTCTATGTAGTTAATAATCAATATATTTGTAAATATAGATAAAGATAATAGTGAACCTCTGAATTTTAGAAATCAGTCCATAAAAATTACTTTAGGAAAATTTAGGGTTTTTAGAGGTTCCCATAAATAAATCCATAAACCTATTCAAATGCCTAAATTTCACACGCATTAATTTTATGCTTCTGAAAATAAGCCACATACAAGCAATAGATTAATACATAATATGTCACATTTATCACAATAATAACGGCTAAAGTACGATATCCAAACCCTAAATCTCTTGTTGGTGGCTCGTTTGAGAATATTTTTTTTTGAGAATTTAAAACAAAAAATGAAACCTTATGTTTATAATGTCGTATACGTAGTTGATCATGTGGAATAATGGCAGTTTCTGAAATAGCATGTGATTTTGTTTATTTAAATCTGTAAAAAAAATAAAAAAAATGTTCCTTTAGCGACAATAATTCATAAAAAATTATTTTGTTTGCATAATTTTTTATTCAAAAGTTTGTAATACTATATATAATATTCTAATTTTGGTAAATTTTTTAATCAATAATCATTTTATATTTTCTAACCCTAATTTTTAATTATCATGAACAAAGCCGAATTAATTGATGCAATTGCGAGCGAAGCTAAACTTACAAAAGCTGATTCTAAGAAAGCATTAGACGCTTTTATGAAAGTAACCAGCAACGCTTTGAAAAAAGGAGGCAGAGTAGCTTTAGTTGGTTTTGGTTCTTTTTCAGTAGTGAAAAGAAGTGCCAGAACAGGACGTAATCCTCAAACCGGTAAGGAAATCAAAATTGCCGCTAAAAAAGTGGTAAAATTTGTCCCTGGTGCCGAATTGAAAGGAAAAGTACAATAAGCTATCAAGCTATAACAAAAGGGAGCTATGGCTCCCTTTTTTTTTCTACATGGTGAACAAATTGTATACGCAAATTTTTATATAATAAAACCGATTTCTTGTTTTTGAAACTTATTCTTGTTTTATTCGTATAATTACTTACCCATGACATCAAGGATTGATAATGATTGATAACAAGGTGGTTATTTCTTTTTTGTCAGACTTTGTTACCGGAAAAAGATATGACAGATTGGAAGCAATATTGATGCAACGCACTCGTTATGTCACTGTTCTTCTTGAAGATATATATCAGTCGCAAAATGCCAGCGCTGTTTTGCGGACATGCGAATGCTTAGGGATACAGGACGTTCACATTGTTGAGAATTATAATCAATACAATGTCAACCCCATGGTAGTGAAAGGATCGGATCAATGGTTGAATATATATAAGTACAATAATTCTGCCCAAAATTCGATTGAAGCTGTAAATCAATTAAAAACAAAAGGTTATCGAATTATAGCCACTTCGCTACATGATGAGAGTATTAGCCTGTATGATTTTGACCTTAATAAAGGAAAATGCGCAATCGTTTTCGGTAATGAACATCAAGGTGTATCAAAAGATATCTTAAATAACGCTGATGAACATCTGAAAATTCCCATGTGTGGCTTTACTCAAAGTCTGAACATTTCAGTGTCGGCAGGTATTGTTTTAGCTCATTTGATGTGTCAATTAAAAGAAAGCAGGATTGATTGGGAATTGACCGAAGCGGAAAAAGAAATGCTGCAATTAGAATGGCTCAAGTGCTCGATAAAAAATTCTGGATTGTTGATAGATCGATTGATAGAAGAAAGTAAATAATAAATGCGGATAAAAACTTGGTATAACCAATTTATTACCTAAATTTGTCCACGACTTTTTAAAGCATATGATGAATTGTATTATCATAGATGATGATAGTTTTGTGAGAAAGATAACAGAGGACTTTGTCAAAAAAACAGAGTCGCTTAAATTATTACACTCTCTCTCAAGTGCTGTTGACGCGATTAACGTTTTGAATTCGAACGAAAGGATCGATTTGATTTTTTTGGATATCGAAATGCCGGAAATGAGTGGAATTGATTTTCTGAATGCGTTAGGTAGCCTTCCTCAAATCATTATCATTTCATCAAAAGACAAATACGCGATCAATGCATTTGAATATGACGTTACCGACTATCTGCTTAAGCCGTTTACTTACAGTCGGTTTTGCAAAGCCGTCAATAAAGCGCAGGAACGCGAGGATAAAAGCCGGATGCATTCAAAAGGAGATGAAATTTTTATTAAACACAACACATCACTGGTGAAGCTTAAATATGCTGATATTCTGTGGGTAGAAGCAATGGAAAATTATGTTATCCTGACCACTTTTGATGAAAAATACACCATCCATTTCACGATGAAAGCCATTGAGGAAAAACTTCCTCCCGGGCAATTTATTCGCGTTCACCGCTCTTTCATTGTTAATGTCAATAGCATACACAGTATTGAAGACAATGCAATTATTGTCAAAACAAAGGATAATACCAAAAACAATATTCCCATAGGTAAATCATACAAAGACAATCTGTTGAAGAAGTTAAATGTTATCTTGCGATAAGGATACGGCAAGTGGTATGTGTGTTGCCAATCCAAAACACAGAAAATTTGAAAAAAACTGTTCTATTTATTGTCATCATTGCCAAATTGTTTTTGCAATCATCCGATGTGGTTGGCAAAAAAAAGGATCCTCCTATTGATTTTTGGTCTATTGAAGAATCTGTACTTCGGCTGCTCAGCGAAATAAATGAAACCCGGGATGACAGTCTTGCTGTTCAAAAGCATCTCCAGATCGAAGAAATTTTAGCTCAATCACTCGTTTTCCCTACAGCCTACAAACATAAATTTGACTCTTTAAAATCGATTGGTAAGCTATACGCACCCCGCAAAGCATTTCGTGTTTTCAACTGGAATCACTCGTTTCGCGACGGAACACATCGACATTTTGCATTAATTGTCATTCCCGGTAAGAAAAAAGAACCAAATCAAGTCATCCGCTTAGTTGATACCTCGGATTCTATTGTAAAGCCGGAACAACAAACTCTTGGACCCGATCAGTGGTTTGGGGTGTTGTATTATAAAATTATTTCCAAAAGAAAAGCAAAAGACAAGAAACAGCATTATACGCTTTTGGGGTTGGATATGAACAATCTAAAAACAAAAAAGAAAATAATCGAAGTACTCACATTCGACAAAAACGGTGAGCCTATATTTGGTGCACCTATTATCGAGATGAATAAACGGACAAAAAAACGGGTTATTTTCGAATTTGCCGCCCAACAAAGTATGTACCTCGAATATAACTGGTTCAAACGCAGGATCGAGTTTGATCACTTGTCGCCATTGATGCCCTACCTTGTTGGAGAATATGAATATTATGAGCCTGATTTATTTCGTGATGGATTTAAATTCAAAAACGGGCAATGGAAACATAAAAAAGATATAGAGAAACGTCCTAAAGATAAAAAGGTCAAAAAACGATCTTTACCTAAACCGCCCAGAACAAAAGTTATTAAAGAAAAGCAAGCAAAACCTGTTGAAGAAACAACACCCGAAGAAACGGAAAACACAGAGAAATCCGAATAAAATACTTATCTGCTTACTTTTGACCTCTTGTATATATCATTTCTTTTTATTTTCTTTGTATACTAATGACCATTTTTACAAAGAACAAATAAACAACAATAGATATGTTTGCTACAGAAGACTTAAAACAATTGGCAGCTAAAGGCATCGGTATGGATGTCATTGAACAGCAACTGGAATATTTCAGGAAAGGCTTTCCGTTTCTTCAACTCGAAAAAGCGGCAACAGTGGGTGATGGTATTCGTAAATTAACCGGAGTGGAAACAACGGCGCTTGAGCAAATTTTTGAAAAAGAACGCCACCAGCGCCAAATATTCAAATTTGTTCCAGCATCGGGTGCAGCAACACGAATGTTCAAGGAATTGTTTGAATTTATGCAATCTTCCGACAACAAGGAAAGTACATCGATCAAAGAAGTATTCGACCGCTTGGATGATTTTGCATTTTACAATGATTTAAAGCAAATTATAGATGAACAACATATCTCTTTAGATGATAAAAAAAAGATTGCTGCTGCCATTCTCCAACAGAATGGTTTGAATTATGGCAATCTGCCGAAAGGGATGTTATTATTCCATAAATATAAGGATGGCGTACGTACCGCATTGGAAGAACATTTGGTAGAAGGAGCCAATTATGCTTCAAATGCTAATGGAAACATCAATTTACACTTTACAGTGTCACCCGAACATCAGTTAGGATTCGAAAGTCTCGTTGAAAGTAAGGCAAGCAAATATGCCGATCTTTTCAAAGTTCGTTACAGCATCGGATTTTCGCAACAAAAACCATCAACCGACACAATCGCTGTCAACCGCAATAATGAACCCATGCGAAATGGCGACGGAAGTCTTTTATTCCGTCCCGGTGGACATGGCGCCCTCCTCGAAAACCTCAACGATCTTGATTGTGATATTATCTTTATTAAAAATATAGATAATGTTGTCCCTGACAGATTAAAACCGACAACCACCCAGTACAAGAAAGCTCTGGCCGGATTGTTGATACAAGTCCAGGAGTCGGTTTTCAAATACATCCGGCTGCTTCGCAGCAGTATACCTGACAATTCATTGATAGATGATGTTCTGACATTTTTGTTGAAACAACTTTCATTCCAACCACCTGTGGAAATCACATCGTGGCCGTTAGGAAAACAAATGGATTATTTACTGAGCATCCTCAATCGCCCTATCCGTGTTTGCGGAATGGTAAAAAACGAAGGCGAACCGGGTGGAGGACCTTTCTGGGTTCGCAATGCCGATGGTTCAATTTCCCTACAAATTGCAGAATCGTCACAAATAGACATGAATGATCCCACCCAGAAAATAATGGCAGCTAAAGCTACCCATTTCAATCCGGTTGATTTGGTCTGTGCTGTTAAAAATCATAACGGAAAACACTTTGACTTATTGAAATACCGGGATCCCAACACCGGATTCATTTCAGTAAAATCAAAAGATGGAATTGAGTTGAAAGCACAAGAATTACCTGGCCTATGGAATGGAGCCATGGCGCATTGGAATACTATTTTTGTAGAAGTGCCGATCGAAACATTCAACCCTGTAAAAACAATTAATGACTTGCTGCGACCACAACATCAATAAGAATTGAGAATTGAAAATTGAGTGTTGAGAATTATTCGTTTCAGCAAGTACTATAAAGAGCTACATATACAAAAAGGTCGGATTATTCTACTTTGTCTAATAATCCGACCTCATAACACAATATCCGTTGTCGATTAGAATTTGAAGAAATTCTGCGCGTTATTGTAACATACATTTTCCATCAGTTGTCCTATAAACGGCAATTCTGAGGAGGGCAATTCGCCATTTTCCACGTCGTTACCGATAAGATTACAGAGAATACGACGGAAATATTCGTGACGCGGATACGACAGAAAGCTACGCGAATCGGTGAGCATACCCACAAAACGGCTTAACAGACCAAGTGAAGACAACGAATTCATCTGCGCTTCCATGCCAAATCGCTGATCGAGGAACCACCAACCTGAACCGAATTGTATTTTTCCGGCCACACTCCCATCCTGAAAATTACCGATCATGGTAGCGACCATATCATTATCGCTCGGATTCAGATTATAGAGGATTGTCTTTGCCAACTGATTACTGGTATCAAGACGGTCCAGAAATTTTGACATATTTTGTGACACGGTAAAATCACCGATGGAGTCGAACCCTGTGTCGGCGCCCAATTGCTTGAAAAGTCGGGTATTGTTGTTGCGGATAGCGCCATAATGGAATTGCTGTGTCCAGCCTTTTTCGTGATCCATCTTCGCGCCGTCTGTCATCAAAGCTGATTTGAATTTAATGATCTCGGCCCGCGTCAGTTCCTTGCCTGAATATACCTTATTAAATATGGCATCAATTTCTGTTTGCGTATAATCTTCGGCATAAAATTCCTCTATGCCATGGTCGGATAATTTGCAGCCCGTCAGCGCAAAATAATCATGACGTTTACGCAATGCCTCAATCAGGTCGGCATATTTGCTGATGCGCGTGCCGGACACTTCTGATAACTTTTCGACATATGCCCTATATGTTACCGGATTTTCCACAGCCATTGCTTTATCGGGACGCCAGGTAGGCAGCACTTTGATTTCGAAACCTTCCTTCTGCAATGCACGGTGGTGTTCCAACGAATCAACAGGATCATCCGTAGTACAGACCACTTTTACGTTGAACTTCCGCATCAATCCCCGGGCGCTATATTCCGGTGTACGTAGCTTTTCAGTACATTCGGCAAATATTTCAGCCGCAGTAACCGGATTGAGAATTTTATCTACGCCAAACGCACTTCGCAATTCCAAGTGTGTCCAATGATAAAGCGGGTTACGCATGGTATAGGGAACGGTTTCCGCCCACTTTTCAAACTTTTCCCAATCGGTAGTATCCTTGCCCGTACAGTAACGTTCATCAATACCATTGGTTCGCATGGCGCGCCATTTGTAATGATCACCCTCAAGCCATATCTGTCCGAGGTTGTCAAACTTGCGGTCATTCGCAACCATTGACGGATCGAGGTGACAATGATAATCGATGATCGGCATCTTTGCCGCATGGTTATGATACAATTGCTGCGCTGTTTCGGTGCGCAACAGGAAATTTTCATCCATGAAAGCCTTCATAATCTTTGTTTTTTGTTTATATGATTATCAGTTTTGATACCTAATGATAATTTTCGACTCGTCATTACGAGTAATAGCGAAGCAATCTATTTAATTATTAGGAAATTGCTTCGTCGTTCCTCCTCGCAATGACGTTCATTTTTAATTCTTGGAGTCCTTTTAGACACAATATTCGACACCTTTAGCTCGTACAATTATCTGTTAATCAATTCGTCTATCTCACCAAGATGCAACTCAAAGTGTCGTAAATAATCCAACATCATTGTTTTAAGAGATACTTTATCTCCCAATGCCGTAATCCATTCATTATCCATTTTGTCTGTATTGACATAATTCATTACATGAACAACATGGAGGTTGGAATATTTCCAAAGTTTAACTAAATTATGCCAATTTTCTGTTTGATAACTCTGTATCGCAATCCATCTGTCATTGTTTCCGAGATTTGCATAATCCGGGAAAATCAATGGGTTTGGTTGATATTGCAAATGAATGATCCGGTGTGTATTATTCGAAGCAGAATCGACCATGTGTCCTACGATCTGCTTGATTGTCCGGTTCTGGCTGTTATGCCTGTTGGTGATCACATCTTCCGGTAAAGCCAATAATCTCGGTTCCCACTCATCGATCAAACGCAACATTTCTTGATTATTTGTCTTTAATTCTTTCATATCTAACTCATTTTTAAAATATTTTGTTGTTTTTTTACCAATCCTTTATTCAACCCCGAACAACCTTTTGATATGCCGGTCGTAGATATTCTCTATCACCTGCTTTCCCACAATTTCCTTGTGTGCTTCAAGCGCCCCGGTGTATTCTGCACCATATTCGGCTGCTATTTTGTAGCCTACATGTATCAGCTGGCGGAAATTTGGATTATAATCCGGATGACCGGGAATATGACGCAACGTATTGGCAAGTTTTTCACCTGTCCAACGTTCCACTTCCTTGGTCGAAGGCAATTCTTCTTTATCGATATCGATAACAGTGGCATAAGGTCCGCATAGTTCATCGAAACGGCCAAGAGCGCCGGAATAGATAGCCTTGACAAGATCGACAGCTTCGTCGTCGTTGGTGGCGGCTAATCCGATCATTTCTTCAAGCCAGGTGGTTCCGGCTGTTTTTATATGAATACCTTTGTCATATTTCCTGATCAGTTCGCCCATGATGGAATAAATTGAAAACTTATCGCTACCCGAATGGATGCTGAGCTTAAGATTGGCTGGCAAACCAAATTCCTTCACAGCAAAATCAATCACCAGCAGGTCTTCTTCAAATTCCTTAGCAAACTGTGCCACATCGCCCACATAATCGACTCCTTTATTGAAACGGCCGGTAAATTTGGGCGCTATGGTTTGTGCCGGAATTTTTTCGCTTGCTACGGCACTCAGGATGAAAAACATCTCAACAGGAGATTGTGCGTCATTCACTTCATCCATCGATACTTCTGCAACAAAATTATCCGTACCTTTTTTGCTTTCAATGTGGCGGTATATCTTTCCCGCTTCCTTAACTGCCGACAGAAATTTATCTGCAATCGTACGCAGTAAACCTTCCGGCACATCAAATGGTTTGGCAATACCTGGAATTTGCAGCTTACCTGTATATTTCATATTAGCAGCCACAAAGGCATCAATATCAGCCTGTGCGGCCTTCTGCCCGATATAGTCGGCTACGTCGATGGTGAAAAAGTCCGAACATTCGACAAATTTATCCACATTGGTCAGATTAATATGATCGGCATCTACAAAATACCGGCCTTTATATCCCAGTGATTTTACAGCATTGTCGGCCTCTTTACGTGTGTCGGCGGGAGTTGAATGAACGATGGTATGTTCGCGGTTTGACTTGTTCCACACAGGCGTAACTTCAAATCCCAAGGTTTCACTTGCTTTTATCAATGCGCTCAACTGAGCTTCACCCTGATGGGCAAAACGATCGCCAACCCCAAATGAATATTTTCCAATCTGCATGCCTTTAATTTTTTTTAATGATTATATATTTAATATACAGCGACAAAGTCGCATTCTGCACGTATGTAATAATGCGCCGTGTGCGCACACGAAAATAAATGATTTTTCTTGTTTATAAAAACTTTTATATTTATTTTCGCAAAAAATTTCCCTGTGTGCGCACACGGAATATTTTATCAACCACTTTAACTTTCTTGTTTTCATG
This sequence comes from Bacteroidales bacterium, assembly GCA_031551645.1. Classification (GTDB taxonomy): domain Bacteria; phylum Bacteroidota; class Bacteroidia; order Bacteroidales; family UBA4181; genus JAIRLS01. Next base: position 9,927 of record JAVBNI010000168.1, read on the forward strand.
TCAAATTTATCCAACAAAATCAGGATTATAGATATTGCCCGGATGGCGGGTGTTTCACCAGGAACGGTGGATCGCGTACTACACAACCGGGGAGAAGTATCGGAAGAAAAACGGACAAAGATATTATCTATCATAGATGATATTCAATACCAGCCCAATATATTGGCGCGTTCGTTGGCAAGGAAGAAAACGCTTCGTTTCGCTTCGCTCCTGCCCGAATATCATCCGGGCGAATATTGGGAAGCGCCCGAAAAAGGTATTGACAAAGCTCAAACAGAAATCCGCAATTATAATATTGTATTGGAAAAGTTGTATTACAACCAGTTTAATGTCCAGAGTTTTGTTTCGGTGTCCGAGAAATTGTTGAATACGAATCCCGATGCAGTATTGTTAACGCCAACATTCCGCAACGAAGCTGCTGCACTGATGGGGCAACTGCATACCCGGAACATCCCGGGTGTATATATTGACTCGAATGCCGAAGACGACTATTATTTGTCTTATTTCGGACAACATTCCTATCAAAGCGGATATGCCGCCGCCAGACTGCTCGAAAATGGTCTTCCCCACGGATCGGAAGTGTTGATTGTCCGCACTATACGTACTGCCGGAGCATCTTCTAATCAGACGCAACGGCGCGAAGAAGGATTTATGGCGTATTTCCAGGAAAAGAATTTGGCAAATAAATATCATTTCATTCATGTCAAATTATCAGCCGATGATCACACCGGGAATTTGAAAGAGATCGAAAAGGTATTTAAAAAGTCGCCGGGCATACGCGCTGCTATTGTATTCAACTCGCGGGTGTATCAATTGGCAGATATCTTTAAAAAACTGGGAACAACAGGCATGAAACTGATTGGTTACGATTTGTCGGGCGATAATGTTTCCTGCCTTAAAAATGAACTTGTTTCATTCCTGATCGCCCAACGTCCCGAAGATCAGGGGTATCAAGGAATCATGGCATTGTGTAACCGACTGGTGTTCAATAAAGAAATCAAACGCATCAATTATATGCCAATCGATATACTCACCAGGGAAAATATCGATTATTATGTGAACTATATTGATTGAGCTTGACTCATGCAGGTAACTTAATCTATTCATATCCTTTTGTCCATGAAGAACAGTGTTTTTATTATTTGTCTTATTGCAGTTTGTTTTACCTGTTGGGCTAAAGGAAATAAGGATATAATGCCAGGAACAAACGAAGTGAAACCCGGGTATACCATAGAGGATTGTATTACTGTCTTTTCCGATCAGAAGACGCAAGCTGAAAAGTATGGTTGGTTTTTCTGGTTTGTCCGGGAATCAGCAACCGACGGATTGAATCTAAAAATGTCGTATGTCGACAAACTGTCTGGAACACATGCGTCACACAAGCATCCTGAAAGAGAGTTTTATTATATTATGGAAGGACTAGCCGAAGTCTCAATAGATGGTATGACCCGTGTAATTGGCCCCAACAGCAGTATGTTTTGCCCTCCCAATGTGATGCACGGAATCAAAAGAGCAAATGATCAACCATTAAAATACCTTGTAATAAAAGACGTAGCGAAGGTTTCTGTTTCGGACGATAAATCGGAAAAACAACCTGATTATAATCTGGATAATTGTATCACTGTTTTTTCGGATGGAAAAATCGATCCGGCAAAAACCGGATGGTTTTTCTGGTTTGCGCCCACGTTATTGACCAAAGGGATGAGCCTTAAAATGACTTATGTGGATAAGTTAACAGGAACGCATCCACCGCACCAGCACGAAAAAGAGGAAATCCTGTATTTGTTGGAAGGAGAAGCGGAAGTGCATATCAACGGTGAAACGAGAATCATCGGCCCCAATACCGGTATCTATTATCCGGGTAATTCTTCACATTGTATCAAAAGGATAAATGATCAACCAATCAAATATTTGGTCGTTAACATTTGACAGATAAAATCGTCAAAGTTAACCCGGTCATGCTTTGATAAAGATTAAACCAGAATAAAATTCCACACATCAAATAACGGATTTAAAACTAAATAAAACCTAAAATGATAAATAAAATTTCATTTGACGACCTGAATGGCAAAGTATGCGTTCTGACAGGAGGTGCAGGAGTGATTGGAGCGAGCCTCGTCCGCGGATTAGCATCGGTAGGTGTAAAAACAGCCATTGTCGATTTGAACGAAGAAGCTGCAGCCAAACTGGCCGATGAAGTACAACAGGAATCGGGTGTAACGACGATCGGTGTCGGTGCCAGCGTGTTGGATAAGGATTCGCTGATAGCAGCCAAAAAAGTGATCAATGAGAAACTTGGGAAAATCAATTTCCTGATCAACGGAGCTGGCGGTAATTCTCCGGCTGCTACTACGCAGTTGGAGGAAATGACTTCCGAAAGCCAGTCACAACTCGACAAGACATTCTATGGCCTCAACATGGAAGGTTTCCAGAAGGTGTATGACCTCAACTTCAAGGGTACACTGCTCCCTACGATGGTATTTACCACTGATATGTTAGAAGCAGGCAAAGGTGGCGTACTTAATATTTCGTCGATGAATGCGTATAAGCCATTGACCAAAATACCAGCCTATTCGGCAGCCAAAGCATCAATTAACAATTTTACCGAATGGCTGGCTGTGCATCTGGCTAAAACCGGGATTCGTGTAAATGCCATTGCACCCGGATTTTTTCTCACCAACCAGAATCGGTTCCTGATGACCGACGAAAAAACCGGTGAACCCACAGCACGCGGACGTAAAGTGCTCACCAATACACCTATGGGCAAATACGGCGAACCTGAAGACTTGAACGGCGCTATGCTGTACCTATTGAGCAACATTTCGTCGTTTGTTACCGGTATCTGCATCCCTATTGACGGTGGTTTCAACGCTTTCGGCAAGGTATAACCCAATGGAACGCAGATGACACGGATCGAACAGATTAACACGGATTTTGATCCGTGAAAATCTTCTAAATTCGTGTATCAGCATTCTATCTTAAATTTTTAAACAATAAAATATTATGAGTATACAATTGAAAAAAGATGCCAAATGGGCAATGGTAGTACCTTCGAGTATGGGTGTGCGGATTACGCCACTGAACGGGCAGCCAGTGTATAGTGGTGATATGTTCCAAATGCAGGCCACCAGTGCCGAAACCAATGTGGCCAGTATTTCGTCGTATCTTGGTTTAACGGTGAAGGTGCTTACCACTTTCGTGAAAGGCAGTCCCATTGCGCAGTTTATCAAATCGAATCTCAAAAGCCGCGGGATGGACTACGAAGGCGCCGAGGTAGAACAAGGCGACCCTTGGGGTTACAGGCACCAGTTCAACATTGCCGACAGTGGTTATGGTTCGCGCGGGCCTCGCGTCCACAACGACCGTGCCGGCGAAGTGGGGCGCACACTCAACGTGAAAAATTTCGACCTTGAACGTATTTTCGGGAAAGAAGGCGTACAGATTGTCCACATGTCGGGGCTCATTGCTGCGCTGTCGCCCGAAACGAGCAATTTCTGCCTCGAACTGGCGCGTGCTGCGAAGAAATACGGGACACGTATTGCATTCGACCTCAATTACAGGGCTTCGTTTTGGAAAGGTCGCGAAAAAGAACTGCACGAAACGTTTAAAGAAATCGCTTCCGTAGCGGATATCCTGATCGGTAACGAGGAAGATTTCCAGCTTTGCCTCAACGTTGAAGGGCCTGAAGCCGGCGGTAAGGCTATTGCCGACAAGATCGATGCATTCAAGGATATGACCATGCGTGTGAAGAAAGCTTTCCCGGGAACATCTTTTTTTGCCACCACGCTGCGCCAGGTGGTCAGTGTGAATGAGCATTTGTGGGGCGCTATCGTGCTCGAAGGCGATAAATTCGAGGTCATTGAGCCACGTACGATACATGTTCTGGACCGTATCGGTGGTGGCGACGGATTTGTGGGTGGATTGCTCTACGGCATCCTGAAAGAGTGGGAAGCCGAAAAAAGCGCACAGTTCGGATGGGCAACCGGTGCGTTGGCAACCACATTCCTTACCGATTATGCGCAACCAGCCGACGAGGAAATGGTGTGGAGTATCTGGAAAGGAAATGCACGTGTGAAGCGATAGGAATAGAACGCGGATGATGCGGATTACCTCCGCTGAGATCGCTTCGCTAAGTTGAACGGATTTTGATCTGCGAGAATTAGCCTGATCTGTGTTATCCGCTTTATTAGTAATGTGTATGAATGCCAAACAACAATTAATTGACCTGAAACCTGAAAAAGAATTTTTCATCGGTATCGACTCCGATGGATGCGTGTTCGACACAATGGAAATCAAGCAGAAAGAATGCTTTTGCCCCAACTTCATTAAGTATTTCAATTTTCAGAAGGTACAGAAGATCGCCCGCGAAACGTGGGAGTTCGTCAACCTCTATTCTGTTTATCGTGGTAGCAATCGTTTCCAAGCCTTGTTGACAACCATCGATCTGTTGAGTCAGCGCAGGGAAGTAAAGCAACGCGATGCTGTAATGCCCAACCTGTCACCTTTACGTGAGTGGGTAAACAAGGAAACCAAGCTGGGCAATCCTGCACTTGCTCAATATGCTGCCGAAGCGAAGGATCCTGTCATTGATCTGACTTTAGCGTGGTCAAAAGCTGTAAACGAGGCCATCACAGATATGGTACACGGCATGCCTCCTTTCCCGTTTGTAAAGGAGTCGTTAGACAAGATGGCGCCTAAAGCCGACCTGATGGTGGTTTCGCAGACTCCGCTCGAAGCGCTGACACGTGAATGGGAGGAGAACAAGATTGATCATTACCCACGTATGATTGCCGGACAGGAACACGGCACCAAAACCGAACACCTGAAATATGCCGCAACAGGTAAATATCCGGCTGAAAAAATCCTGATGATCGGCGATGCCATGGGCGACCTGAAAGCGGCCAAAACAAATGGTGTTCTTTTCTATCCTGTTAACCCCGGTCACGAAGATGCTTCGTGGGAACGATTCTGTAAAGAAGCTGTCGGTCGTTTCTTTGCGGGGACTTATGCCGGAGCGTATGAGGAATCATTGATCAACGAATTTAAAGTATACCTGCCGGAAAAACCAAACTGGTAGATAAATTGATTGAGAATGGAGAATTGAAAATTAATGATTGATCATAAGAAAAACTCATTAGAAAAATTGACAATCCATCCAACGTTCAATCGTACCACAGATTATCACATTAAAATTTTATCATGTTATATTATTCAAAAGGATCAAAGGATTACGTTTTCTCAAACGAAGAGCTGAAAACGGCGTTGGCCGAAATTTTCGGAAAACTCGGCGTACGGAAAAAAGTATTGGCAATTCCGCCCGACTTTACCCGGTTTCATTCCTTTGCGGGAACAATCACCGAAATGACATGGGAACACTATGGTAACGCGCTCACTGATGTATTACCCGCGTTGGGGACACATGCGCCGATGAGCGACAGTGAGATCAGCCGTATGTTCGGCCGTGTACCACAAGACTTGTTCCGCGTACACGATTGGCGCAACGATGTGGTTACCGTCGGAACCATACCGCCGGAATACGTACAACAGGTATCCGAAGGTAAACTGAACTATACCTGGCCGGCACAGGTTAACAAGTTGTTAACCAACGGCGGGCATGACCTTATATTGTCTGTCGGACAGGTAGTTCCGCACGAGGTAATCGGGATGGCCAATTACAACAAGAATATCTTCGTAGGTACAGGTGGTTCCGAAGGGATCAACAAGAGCCATTTTATCGGGGCCGTATATGGCATGGAACGTATTATGGGGCGTGCCGAATCGCCTGTACGCAGTGTGCTTAACTATGCGTCGGTACATTTCACCAATCGTCTTCCGATTGTATATATCCAGACCGTGGTAAGCAAAGATGACAAGGGAAAATTACAAATACGCGGTCTGTATGCAGGCGACGACTTCGAATGTTTTCGCTTAGCTTCAGCATTATCACTCGAAACTAACTTCCTGATGGTGGAACAGCCTATCAAAAAGGCGGTGGTATGGCTTGATCCCGAGGAATTCAAAAGCACATGGCTCGGCAATAAAAGCATCTATCGTACCCGCATGGCATTGGCCGATGGCGCTGAATTGATCGTACTGGCTCCGGGGCTGAAAGAATTCGGTGAGGATAAGGAAATCGACCGGCTCATTCGAAAATACGGTTATGCCGGAACACCCAAAACCCTTGCAGCGGTGGAACAAAATCAGGAACTGCAGGACAATCTTGGTGCGGCAGCCCACCTGATACACGGATCAAGCGAAGGCCGTTTCACGGTGACCTATTGTCCCGGGAAACTAACCCGCGAAGAAATAGAAAGCGTTCATTTCCAGTATGCCGACCTCAACACAATGCTGAAACGCTATAATCCTGAAAAACTTATCGACGGGTTCAATACCATGCCCGACGGTGAAAAAGTGTTCTATATTTCCAATCCTGCGTTGGGATTGTGGGCGCACAGGGATAGATTCAATTGATTGTCTTGTCATTAACCATTCAATGTCGTTTAGTTAAGGTATCGGTTTCGCCCCTGTCAGGGTCAAGACCGCTGACAGGACCACGGCTCCCTGACAGTGGTTGATAGATCCTGTCAGCGGAGGAAGGAAATAAAACATCCTCATACGACATTGATTAACCATTATTAGATGTATCAAAATGGCATCCATGCGGTAACCGGAGCTTTTGGCTTTTCCGGAAAGTACATCACCCGACTCTTATTGGACAAGGGTGAAAAAGTAATGACACTCACAAATTCAACACAACGCAACAATGAGTTTGGTAATCGTATTGATGTGTCGCCTTATTATTTTGACCAACCGGATAAACTGACGGAAGCTCTGAAGGGCGTATCGGTACTATACAACACGTATTGGGTGCGATTTAACCACTCTACCTTCCAACATTCCGAAGCCGTAAAAAACACGCTCATTTTATTTGATGCAGCCCGGAAAGCCGGGGTTCAACGCGTGGTACATACCAGCATTACCAATCCTGACGAAAACTCGCCATTGGAATATTTTGCAGGTAAAGGGATACTGGAAAAAGCATTGATACATTCGGGGATGGATTACTCGATCCTGCGCCCGGCAGTATTATTTGGCGATGAGGATATCCTTATCAATAATATTGCCTGGATGATACGTAAATTTCCCGTTTTCGGCACTTTTGGCGATGGATCGTATAAACTCCAACCTATTTTTGTAGAGGATTATGCTGCCTTAGCAGTAAGACATGGTGGCGAAACTTCCAATATAATTGTCGACACTATTGGTCCGGAAACGTTTACTTACCGGCAATTGGTTAAGGCTATGTCAAAAATCATATTAGGTAAGGAACGTACGGTGTTCCCGATGCCCGACGAACTTGGTTATTGGGTTTCTAAACTTGTGGGCTGGATTATGGGTGACAATGTAGTAACCCGCGAAGAAATAAAAGGACTAAAAGCCAACTTGCTCTACACCGAATCTCTTCCGGCAGGTTCCACCAAGCTTACCGATTGGATTACCATACATAAAAATACAATTGGTAAAAAATACGCCAATGAATTGAAACGACGGTTGAATAGATCAGTGGCATATTAAAAACATGTTGGGAAAATTAAATGCGCCAAAAAGTTAATGTCCTACAGACAATTATTGATTTCGGTGCGGATTTCTATTGACGTTGTTGCCCTAACGGGCAGGCCATTCAGGCGGGGCTTTCACGTCAGTTGAAACGAATTGTGGGGAGAGGTCTTGAGACAAATACAGGCCACATAGTAATGAGGGTATCGGGCAGATAGTGATGTGGATAGTGTCCAGATAGTAATGTGGGTAGCACCCAGATAGTATTGTGGGTTGTACCCAGATAGTGATGAGGGTAGTGTCCAGATAGTATTGTGGGTAGTATCTCAACGCCGTGTGCTTTTTCAGCATACGGCTTTTTCGATTTTTTCGTAAAACGATTGTCAAATAGGTGTCACGACATATCACGGGTTCAACCGGCTATAGTAAAGCGACCGGTTTGTGTGGATTTATATTGATGTGATTGTCCTATGGCCATTCAGGCGGGCTCACACAGCGCCAGCGAGTATAAACGTCAATAGAACCGCAGGCCAATCCAAAAACAAAAAAGGGATTGCCTTGTGGTAATCCCTTTTTTGCTATAACAAATATCTTAAAACTATTTTTTCTTGACTCCTAATTGCTGTTGCACTAATGGCATAATATCTTGGGAATCCAATGATTTATACAATAAGATTTGCTGATTAGCACTTAATACATAAGTAATCCCTTGTTCCTTTGCCACTACTTCGACAGCCTTGTTTATTTTTTCTATAATAGGTTGCAATAATTTAGCTTGCTCCTGATCCATTTGCTCCTGAGCTGATTCCCTGAAAACCTGCATTTTTTGCTGCATGGCAACCAACTCCTGTTCTCTTGACTGGCGTACCAAATCGGTCAAGTTTTTAGCATTGGTATTGTAATCCTCAAATTTTTTGTTGTACTCAACTTGCATGCTTTCCATTTCTGTCTGCAAATCTTTTGATAGCTTCTGCATTTTACGCATAGCAGTATCATAGTCAGGCATTGATTGAACTAATTCATCTACATTAAGATGTGCCAATTTGAGCGGCTTTTGAGCAGAAACATTACCACACAAGGTAACTATTGCAAGTACAAATACAAATTTTAATAAGGTCTTCATTTTATTACGGTTGATTAAATTTGGATGCAAAAATAGATATTTATTTTTTATAACCTAACTTTTCGAGCACTTCATCGCTTTTATCTTGTTTGGGATTGGCATACAATACACTTGCATCCGAAGCCGTATCGAATATCGCAGCATATCCGCCCTCAACAGCCAATTCCTTAACCGCCTTATACACTTCATCCTGTATCGGTTTTACCAATTCCTGCTGTTTTTTGACCAATTCACCTTCAGGGCCGTAATATTTTTTCTGTAAATCTTTAACCGACTGTTCCTTTTTAATGATTTCGTCTTCACGTTTCTTCCGCATGTCATCCGAAAGCATTACTTTTTCGGCTTGATAGTTTTTGTACATCTTTTCAACCTCTGCATACTGGTCTTCGATTTCTTTCTGCCAGTCGGTCGACAACTTATCAATCTGGCCTTGCGCCGATTTGTACGCGGGTATATTGTTCAGTATATATTCGGTATCCACAAAACCAAATTTTTGTGCTACTGCCGGTATTACCGAGAATCCGGCTAATACCAAGAAAATGATTATCTTTTTCATCTTGAATCTATTATGATGTAATTTCAAATATTTTTATAAAATATGAGACGATTTCTCTTTTTCGATCACGCTCAGGTGTGTGAAAATGATTCTTGCGATTTCCTTTCGCTTATTAATTTATCATTTTCTCCATTCCAAACTAATTTTAGAACTGCTGTCCTAAGATAAACTGGAATTCTCCCTTCTTACCGCCACCGGCATTATCGTTGTCAAACCCGTATCCCCAGTCGATCCCCAGCATACCAAACATCGGGAGGAAAGCCCGAACCCCGATACCGGCCGCCCGTTTCAAATTGAAAGGGTTATAATCCTTGAATTCATACCATGCGTTACCTGCTTCGACAAAACCTACCACATATATCGTAGATGCGGGTTGCATAACGACCGGATAACGTATTTCCATATTGGCCTTGGTATAGATATTCGCCTTATTATAATAAGTTGTGCCTCTTTGGATACGCGGGGTCAAAGTACCATCCGTATACCCCCTCATTGGAACAATTTCTATGCCATACATTTGATATGCAGCCATACCCGATCCTCCCATATCGAATCCTTCATAGGGAGAGAATCCGACATCCTTATTGTACATTCCCAGATAACCGAATTGATAGTTGGTCGCCAGAACAAGTTTATCTACTACGTTAAGATACCACGAGGCTTTAAATTTCCATTTATGATATTCAATCCATTTGTACCGTTCCTGATCCTTGGCTGATTTGTAGTTGATATTATTGAACAGCGACCAGGGAGGTGTAACATTCAAGCTCAACGATACATTCGACCCCTTACGCGGATAAATGGGCTGATCCTGTGAGTTCCGTCCAAACGTGATTCCAAAATTGATGTTATTGGATGAACCGTTTCGGAACGGAAGACTATAGTAACCTCTACCATCCCAATCCTTTACTTTATACTTCTGATATGAAACATCTGTGGAAAGTGTAAACCAGTCGTCAGGCCATTTTAATCTCCGTCCTAATCCTACGGTTACACCAGTCGATTTATAGTACTGATCCGCTCCTTCAGTTTTCCAATAATACGAGCGATTGGTCATTTTCGAATGATAGAATGAGACCGATAAAGCATTGGGTCTTTTACCTCCTAACCAAGGTTCAACAAAGGTAATATTGTAGGATTGATAATATTTCCCGTTCGACTGGAGCGACAAACCAAGCGTCTGTCCATCACCTGACGGTACGGGACGCCACGCCTTCGGATCAAGTATCCGGCTGGCTGCAAAATTATTGAACCGTACGCCGACGCGACCGATAAACATTCCTCCACCAAAACCGGCAGACAATTCCAACTGGTCGTTGGCTTTTTCTTCCAGCACATAAGTAATATCCACCGTTGCGTTTTGCGGATTAGGCTGGACATCAGGCACTATTTTTTCGGGGTTGAAGTGTCCCAATGTGGCTAATTCGCGATAATCTCTCATTAATTTTTCCTTGCTGAACAAATCGCCGGGAAGTACACGAAGCTCACGGCGTACCACATGTTCATTGGTTTTGTTGTTGCCTTTGATCATCACACGGTCAATAGTTGCCTGATCTCCTTCGTAAACGCGCATTTCAACATCCACCGAATCATTCTCGATGCGTAACTCCACCGGGGTAATACTCGAGAACAGATAACCATGGTTGGTATATAATGAGCTGACAGCATCTTCATCGATATTGAGGCGTTTTTGCAGGCCGATCTGGTCATACGTATCGCCTTTATTAAATCCCAATGCCCTTTGTAATATTTCGGTAGGGTATTTTGTATTACCTACCCAGGTGATATTCCGGTAATAATATTTGTTTCCTTCGCTAACACGGACATGAAGTACCACACGACTGTCTTTTACGAAGGTCAGGGAGTCGTTGACGATTTTAAAATCGCGGTAACCATTTTTATTATAAAATTCAACCAATTTTGTCCTGTCTTCTTTCAGGTTGCTTTCGACGTATTTTTTACTCTTGAAAATATTAAGATTACGTTTCATCTGCTTGGTTTTCTTCATGACCCTCCGCAAACGTTTGTCTTTGAAATCTTGATTGTTGATGAAATCAATTTCGGCAATCTTTACTTTTTCGTGTTTATTGACAATCACTTTCAACAGCACCTTGTTAACAGCTAATGTATCGTTCTTCTGGACAAATTCGGTAGATACATTGTAAAATCCTTTTTCCCGGTAATGTTTGGTGATAATGGTACGAATATTATTAAGTACATTCTCAGTCACCTGACTTCCGGGCCTGACGTTTATCTTCTCGGTAAGATCCTTTATTTCACCTTTCCGTACGCCCACAATAGATAGTTTAGACAGACGAGGGCGTTCGCGCAATACTATTTCGAGAAAAATCACACGCCCCTCAATCTTTTCGGCAATCACTTTTACATCCGAAAACAAACCCTGCGTCCAAAATTTTTCGACAACTTTGGTAATGTCATCTCCTGGGACATTAATCTTACGTCCTATTTCTAAGCCTGACATACTGACCAATACCTGTGCGTCCAAAAATTTTACACCTGTAACTTTTACCCCGCCAATAATATATTCCTGTTGATTGGAATAATCCATTACAGGCAGACTCGAATAATCAATAGGTTCCTGCGCAAATACACCAGGGAATAAAATGGAAGACAAAAAAATGATACAAACTGTTACTTTTCGCAACATATTATTGGTTTTCTGTTGGTTCATAATGGTCTAACTGCTCGCTCGTTTTACCGAATCGCCGTTCTCTGTTCTGGTAATCAACAATAGCCTTGTAGAAATCCTCTTTTCTGAAATCGGGCCATAATGCGGGAGTAAAATATAGCTCGGTATAAGCGATCTGCCATAGCAAAAAATTACTGATACGATACTCTCCACTGGTTCGGATCAGCAATTCCGGGTCGGGGATATTTTTCGTATTCAGGTAACCGGAAAAAACATCCTCAGTGATCATGGTATTTTGTAATTTACCTGCTATGATATCATTTTTAACACGGTTGACTGTATCGAGAATTTCCCAGCGGCCACTGTAATTCAACGCCAGAATTAATTTTAACCCGGTACAATGGGCTGTCTTTTGAATGGCTAATTTTAGATGTTTCAATACATTATCCGACAATTGGTCAATAGCTCCGATAGCCGTAAGGCTAATATTGTTTTTCAGGAGTGTTGGCGTCTCATCATGCAACGAGGAAACCAACAATGACATCAAGGCGTCGACTTCCATCTTAGGCCGTCGCCAGTTTTCTGTAGAGAAGGCATACAAAGTCAGAAATTTCACACCCAATTCAGCGGCGGCTTCCACCGTTTCACGTACAGCCACCACTCCGTTCTTGTGGCCAAAGATACGCTGGTTTCCCTTCTTTTTAGCCCATCTCCCGTTACCGTCCATAATAACGGCTACATGTTCCGGCAATTTACCCTTATCTATTTTTTCCTTGTATGTCATTTATAAACAGCTTGTTCCCCGAAGGCGGGGCACGGTATTTGTTTTTCAAAGATACGGAAAGTCACAAAAACTCCCGCAAACGAATACCAATCATTATTATGAGAAGTTGAATATGACCCATCGGGACCCGGATTCAATACTCCGTCCAATCTATCGGTAAAAGTTTTACGCATCCCCCACTCACATCCCACTCCAATAATCTCATTGATCCGGTATTTATATCCTATTCCGAAAGGAATAGTCAAATGGTTGGCTGCATCTGCAGTTGACGACACGATGAATGAATACCCCACTGCTCCAAAAATATAAGGGGTGTGGGCCGTCTTCCAACGATTGATGATATATGGCAAAAAATTGAATTCATAACCAATTTCAGCACTTACAAGCGTGGTTTTAAACTTTTCCGCCCTCATCTGCTGATAATCATTTTTGAAATCCAAATCGTCTCCCCTGAGCTCACCATAAAATATATTGACACGCAAACAATGATGTTCGGTAAAATTGTGTTTCAACAACGCACCAAACGACAAACCGGGTTTGTAGAATTGCTTGCGGGGATTAATGTCACCCAAATAACATGATGTTCCGGCGAACAATCCGGCATCCGTATTGGGCTGAAATCTTTGACCTTCGACGCAAAAAACGGTTGTAAACAACCCTGCACAAAAAACGACTATGTACCTAACAAATTTCAAACTGCGAAACTAATTAAATTACGTCCGAAAATCAAAAAACGAAACGTAAATAGTTTCGTTTTATTGTTTGGTTGCATATTTGTACCACACATTTATCTTCTGTACGGACGCGACGGTCTTCTTTTTCCTCCGGCAAACTGCATCTTGTAAATAGCATGCAAGGTTGTAAAATAATATGTATCATTAGCATCTGACCAATCGGTTGAAATACCATCCAGGTAATCGGATGTACAGTAACGCCTTCCTATTTCAAGCCCCACTGCCCAAAACGGACTGATATCTGACTTGACACCCAAACCATAGGGGATAACCAAACCACCCGTGCTGGTTTTGGTATATTCACCCTTTGATAGGGTTTTGCCATGTGTGTCCAGATCGGGTGACGAATACACAAAACCTGCACCGGCAAAAAGATACAACCGTGTTCTCATCTGAGCTCCACGACGGCCCCTTCTTTGCGCCAACATGGTACCGATACATTGCCTCGGTTGCCAGAAATTCCATTCAATCTGGCCCGAAAGTTCAAACATCAAGGCCGAATACGAATAATTTCTTGCATCATTGATAGAGCCAGCGTCTTTCCCTGCAGCTATTCCTGCAAACAAATTTGCCTTAGCCGAAAATTGTTCATTAAGATCCATGCGCCCTCCCGCATAAAAAGTGGGACGCGTTTGCGAAAACTGAATATCTTTCAATCCATACCAATTATCCCTGACAGCAGCGCCGCCGAGATCTCCAAAAACATTAGTAGCTCCTATTCCGAAATGTATCTCATACGATTTGTAGCGCCTGTACTGGGCTTCCACAGACAGCCCCAAAAGCCATAGCAAAACAACAGTCAAGACACTGATTCTTGTAGACATATTATTATATATTTTTCAGGAAGCAAAAATAATTAAAATGAGATAACAGACAAAAAATTGACACAAAAATACGATATATTATTGACTTTATGAATATAAAACGACTTTGTTGCAACGTGATTTTTCCAAAAAGGTCATTGATATGGCTTTGTAACGCAAAGCCTAAGGCAAAAATTCCAATGAACCATACACCAATAATCGCAAGCAAAGATAAGTATAAAGTCAGGAATTGGCAAGCCTACGGCAAGAGTTTATGCCATAAAGATGTCCCGTGAAGAGTAAATCAAGCGGTAGAATCTTGGCACATGACAAAATTTAGACATTCCTTATTCTATGCCTGAAAGGAGCCGTAAGTAAGCGAAGCGCAACTTGCGGATTGACAACTAACATGACCATTGCCTGCAAGGCAGAACGATATCAAAACCAAAATCCTGCCTTATTATATTGTTTTTCCGGAGGTCAACGACCTCCGATTATGAAAATATAGCTTTTCAAGCTATCTCTTTGCTTTAACTCTTGATCCTGTCTGAAAAAGATGAGAATGTTATTTTGCCATTGTTACTTAATAGACTTTGTTAGCTTATCTTTGTAAAAAGAAAGTAAGTAAAGTCCAAAAATGTTGAAACAATAGGTGGAAATGAAAAGATTTGCTTTAACCACAATTTTAGCCTTGTCTGCATTATTTATTTGTACGAGTTGCAATAAAGAAGAAAGCACAAAATCTCCTTATATTGAAGGATTAACGATTGATAGTTATCCGATAATAGACGGCTCCACATCAACACTTCCATTAAACACGGTTATAGCTTGCGAATTAATGGGGCTTAAGTACCAATGGCGAAAAACAATAGATGGCAGGTCAAGTGCCTGGAATGTAAAACCTCAAACAAAAGAGGAACTAAGAGAAAAGTTTGACAACGTAGTCAGATGTTCTCAAACACACAATTCTATCATCAATCTGATGGATGGCGAAGCGGATATGGTGCTTAGCGCACGAACCATGTCGCCCGACGAAAAAAACTATGCCGAAAACAAGGGTGTTACTTTAATTGAAACGCCGATTGCCCTTGACGCTTTTATTTTTATTGTTAATCCTCAAAATCAGGTAACAGCACTAACCACCGAAAATATACAAAATATTTATACGGGAAAAGTAACTGATTGGGGAGAATTGGGTGTAGAATTTGCTATAGGAGTACCTCCTGAATATTTAACCATACAACCATACATCAGAAATGCCAATTCGGGAAGCCAGGAATTAATGGACTTATTAGTGATGAAAGATTTGGAGTATTATACGCAACTTCCAATATATAAAGAAACTCTTGTTTTTAGTATGACGGGATTGATAGATGCCGTTGCAAGCGACCTTTCTGCAATAGGATACACAGTGTATTACTATAATGAGCAGATTATTAGACCGGGGAATGTTTTAAAAACTATTGGTATTGACGGTGTTCATCCCAACAAACAAACCATCTGCGACCGTTCATATCCTTATGCAACTGAGGTGTATGCCGTCATTCGCTCCGATACAGACAAATCGTCAATGGCATATAAAATTTACGAGTGGCTCCAAACGGAAGCTGGAAGGCAAGCAATTAGCAAAAGCGGATATCTACTAAATTAAGTAAACTGTGAGTGAATTTTATCGAGTAGCAGAGAACTTGCTCCCAACTTGCGGTTTTTAGGACGAGGCGATGTGTGGGACTCACCGTTCGTCCCCCGTATCACGGTTTGTCTCGGCAAACAATGATGTATCCTGCAAACTGTCCCAAAGTAACTACGGGAACATTGGCAGTAATTTTAAAGGACAACCTGCAAAAAATTAAATGATCTGTGATTTTTAGAAAGAATTTGCAACTTATATGGTAAAAATGAGAAGATGGTTGATTCACTTATTCAAGACAAGTTTGTTGCTGAGATTGATTCTCATCAAAACATAATCTACAAGATTTGTCATTTGTACACAAATAATATGATTGACTTCGAAGATTTATATCAAGATATAGTTCTACAGCTTTGGAAATCATATCCGAATTTTAAAGCTAAATCAAAATTGAGTACTTGGATTTATCAAGTTTCGTTAAATACAGCTCTTTATAAACTAAGACAAGAAAAAAACAAATTGAATTTAGATGCACTTATTCAAATTCATCATAATATACCAGAAATTAGTGATCCTGAAAAGATGGAGAACATAGAAAGCGTTAAAGAATTACTGAACGAATTAAGTAATATTGAGAAAGCTTTGATAACATTACATCTGGATGAATATTCATATGACGAAATATCCGAAATAATGGGAATGACCAAAACAAATGTCGCTACGAAGATTAGTCGGATTAAGCAAAAATTAAGAAAAATGTTGAACAATTAAAATTGTTTAAAATGGAAAGTAATGATTTAAAAAATATTTGGAGCGCATTTAATAAAAATATTGATAGCGCAGAGAAAACAAACAAGCAGGTATTGAGGCAAATGATTTCAAAAAAATCTGAAATTAAATTACAAATAATGAAATTTCAAAGTATTTTAGGTATTCTTGTAACTCCCTTGATTTTGATATTCGTAATTATTCCGGTAATTATAAATAACGAAAAGACATTCTTTCTACTAATTGGCTCTATGCTGATTGCAATTGTATTCATATATGGTTTTATTCAATCCTTGAATTATTATAAACTTCTAAACTTGATAAAACCAGCTTTTGAGCCTGTGATTAAAACACAAGAACGAATTTTAACGCTAAAAAGATTTATGGTACAATTGAGAAAGGATAGAAACATATATTTTCCAATTGAAGCGAGCGCTGTTGCATTGATTGCATGGGATCATATGAATTATGAATTACCAGTCAAACTTGCTTTACTTGTTGGCACATCTCTCGGCATTTATTTTTGGGGTAACCTGAAACATAAATTGTATTTTCAAGACAGAATGAATTCGATTGATGTAGAAATGAATGAATTAAAAGCATATCAATAAAACTGATGCCAACAAGCGGTTTGGCATCCGTCGATCTAAAATCAGTAATTTAGGCTTTATCAGCCGCTTTAGATTTTGTCTTGGTAGACAGTTCTGCAAAAGGATTCGGCGGACTTTGACTCGACTTGAATGTTTACTGGTCCGATTGACTTTCCCCTACAGACAGACAACCCGTCCGCCCAACTTGCGTTTTGCTTCCAGCGGACAAAAGCGGTGAACAACCGGCGTATCGAAAAGAGGTGCAACTCAAAAGTGTAGTGCGGAAAAACAATATATCGAAAAAATATGGTATTTTGCAATCATTAGACAAAACAATCAATGGATCATATGACCGAGATAAACAGTGAAATAGTGAAAGAATACGGGTTAAATGCAGGAGCAAGTGTAGTCCGGTATAGCAGCTGGTTGTTGGACGAAAATCAAACAAGATTAAATTTAATAAATGTTGAAAATAAAAAACAATGAATTCTCTGAATGAAAAACCGTTGGTAGACAAAGAATATCTGCTTGAAAAATTCCCGGGGCATGGAGGCTGGACGTATACGATTATCCCCGAAATCCTGCCTGACAAAAACGCCCCGTTTGGTTGGGTAAAAGTAAAAGGCAGCATCGACGGATTTGAAATCAGTAATTACCATTTAATGCCGACAGTAAAAGGCACAGGACAAGTATTGCTATCGGTAAAGTCTGAAATCCGAAAGAAAATTAAAAAGGAAGCGGGTGATTATGTCCACATTATTTTATATCCTGATAATGACCCGTTGGAAGTTCCCGAAGAATTATTGTTGTGTTTGCAAGACGATGCCGAAGCATTGTCGTTTTTTTATTCGCTTAATGAAAGCGAGCAACACAATTACGTCAAGTGGATATATGCTGCAAAGACAGACCAAACGAGAGTGGACAGGATAGCAAAAACACTTGTCAGACTTTCAAAACATCAAAAATTTGCAGACCGATAATAAGCCGAAAGCCTAGCCACTAACGAGCGGGCATAAAAAATAAAAAGAAATGAATAATATTTTTAAAAGAATCCTGATCATTACAGGTATCATCATAGGTGTATTGGTATTGGCCGGGGGCGGAATGTTCCTGAAAATGAAACACGAAATGTCCGGATTTGCCCCCATGGAAACCGGGCGGGTTGTGGATGATATTTTTGTCGTAAAGGACGATTTTGCAAATGTTTTCATCATACAGGATAGTGCACAATACATCGTCATCGATTGCGCAAACGATCGGGCGACAGTTGCCGGACAGATGAAGGTGCTGGGTATTGATCCCGACATGGTGGTTGCAGTATTGCTGACCCATACCGATGGTGATCATGTGGGTGCATTGGGGCTGTTCGACAAGGCTAAACTTTACATGTCGAAAGAAGAAGTCAAAATGATTAATGGTGAAAAATCCAAGTTTCTGTGGTTGGGCAATTCGATTTCCCGTACCGACTACAATCTTTTGGATGACCGCCAGATATTCCATGTAGGGAATTTGAAGATTGAGGGTATTCTCGCTCCCGGACATACCAGCGAAATGATGGCATATTTAATCAATGACAAGTATCTGTTTTCCGGCGATATTCTGAGTCTGAAAGACGGTAAGATGGCGCCCATACCCGCATTCTTTGATATGGATAATGCCCAGGCGATAGAGTCCATGAACATTATCCGCCATACCTACCGCTGCGTATATATTCACGGCGCACTGGGGATATACGGACGATTACAAAAAGGCAGTAGGGTTTGATTGAGATGCGAAAGTAAGAAGACAATATTTGGGCGAAGTATATATCGAAACTCAAGCAGGATCAGGGCAACCAATCGTATCTTTGCTGGTACTTTAAGCGGTTTGCGGAAATAACACCGACGGAATACCGCAGACAAATAAAAAAGATTTAGCCAATCTAAAAATGGAAGTATGAACGTAATATCGGTTAGGAAAACTCCTGAACATAAAGATAGAGCAATTGAATATATCAGTAGCAAATGGTCTGCTCCGCGGATCATTTATGAAGACTGTATTATACATTGTATCTCAACGGACAATCCTTTACCTCAATGGTATATTCTCGAAAATAAAGGAAAAATAATTGGATGTGCTGGTCTTATCACCAATGATTTTATCAGTAGGATGGATTTATATCCTTGGTTATGTGCTTTATATATCGAGGAAAACCAAAGAGGAAATTCCTATGGACGGTTGTTAATTGAAAAAACAAAACAAGATGCCAAAGCCGGAGGATTTCAAAACTTGTATTTAAGTACAGACCATACAGGATATTATGAGAAATACGGATTTCGATATATCGGACAAGGTTACCATCCTTGGGGAGAAGAGTCAAGAATTTATGAAACAGTATTATAGAAAAATGAATATCAGTATGAGCCTTGTATCCAGCATTGTGCATTTTTCATATGCATTTCGGATATTGGTTTTATACACTTTAATCACTTATATACCGGTTCTACAACTATTTTTCGCGTATACATCCCCGGCATCACCCGATATGCATCCAATATAGAACGGGATGTACAGCCGACACCCGACGTAGCATAATCAAGGTTCATGGTGATACCGTCGAAGGGTTGCAGCTGATAAGTATATACCGCTTTTGTCAGATTGTCGGTGGTGAACGGATAAGCGTTGAAGTTGAAATGCTGATCCATGGTGAAGCGCAGTCCCACACCCGATTGGCCGGTCAGTTTTACCCAGCGGTTGTCGGTACGCAAACCGTAATCCTCCGGCAACAGGTAAGGTTCGTACATCTCTTTTACGGTCGATTTGTACAGGCCAATCCGGTAACCTGTTTTACGGTCAGGATAGTTTTCCTGTGGTCCGCGCCCAAACCATTCTACCCTGTCCAAGTCTTTATCCAACACCAATGTCAGCCCGATACGTGGCAACCATTTGGGCATTTTACCGTTGGGATTCACCGTATGTTCTATTTCCATCCCGCCGCTACCGTGTACCGTGTACCGGTACATGTTTTCGAAACCATTACATGCCATACCTTCTACGTACAAATCTTTTTTCTCGGTACTGCTGCTGTTCATCAGGAAAATATCACGGATGTCAACCACAATATTTTCCGCTATTTCCCGTGCATCAAACGAAACCGGCAGATGCAGCAGGCGGTCGATACCGGTGGAGTAGAATTCGGTGGCGACATGGTTACCATACCCTTCTTTCCAGTTGAGTGACTTTGCGTTTGCGGCGCTCCAGCCATCCAGCTCGTTAGCCAGCGGCGCTCTCCACACGTTCAGGGACAACCCTTCGCGGATCATCTCTTTTCCACGATATTGTATGGAGGTGAGTATACCTTTGCGCTTATCGAAAATGTACTTGAATCCTTCACCTTCCACAACCAAATGATCATCGTCGTTAGCCGTTATTTTCACGGCGTTTGTTCCATTTTGTACAGGTTCTGGATATTGATACCACGGCATCAGGAACTGGTCCCATGCTACTTCAAAACCGGCTGGAGCCCAAAGTTCCTTATCTTTCAGGCAAACGCTGATGTTGAGAAAATATTCTTTCCCGGGTTCAACCGATGGTCGGGAATAAGGTATGCGAATTTGTTGCTTCGACAATGCCGGCACGGACAACAGTAGTTCGCCCCGTTCGATCACCTTGCCGCCGGTTTCGAGCGTCCAACTGGCTTGGTAATGCGAGGCATCCAGGAAATGGTTCCTGTTCCATACTTCCACCAGGCCGGTAGTGGCATCCAATAGTTCAAAACTGACAGGTTGCACTGTCTTTTTCATTTGCCACATTTCCGGCTGTACGCGCCTGTCTGGCCAGATACTTCCATAAGTACGTGCACCAATACCATAGCTATAAAATGTTCCTTGGTCGGTTTCCCGTTCAAAGTCAAGCCATAACGCAGCCTGTCCCGGTAATGCTGCCGGTTGCGAAAACGCCTGCACGGTCATCGCCTTTTTGAATATCCCTACACGGTCGATTATGGCATCGCAGATGTAGACCGATGTCTCCTGCCCGTGTATCTCAGCATTTCTGCCAATATTGATAGGGAACGGGAAGTTGCGGATGGTTCCGGAAGCAGCGCTCTTTGCCGATTCCTTACCGTCAATATACAGAAACATTTCCTTGCCGTTGTATACGCAAGCCACGTTGTGCCATTTATTTTCCCAGTCCTCGGGAAGGGTTGCGCTTATGGTATATTTTTGATTCGTATAGATATAAAACACGATTTCTGATTTACCATGCTGTTGTAATCCGAACTGGTAGTTACCCTTGGTGATAAATGACCCGCAACTGCTCACCAGTTTGCGCGGGTACAACATGCAGGTAAGAGTCAGCTCATTGCCGAACGTTTCCAATGCGCTATCCCGGTACACTTCCACCCACTGGTCGTGTCCGTTCAGGTCGATGGCTTTCCCATACGGGCCGGTCACTAATTTTGCGTTACCCATGATATGAACAGGCGCTTGTGAGGGCGAACTATCGTACAAAGCGCGTATTTTTTCGGTGAGACCGGGGCTTACAAAGTCCCAGATCGCTCCACCCATGCATCGCGGATAACGGTATATCACATCCCAGTATTCATCCATGCCACCGCCGCCATTACCGGCAACGGACAGATATTCGTCCATGAAAGACGGGCATCGGTCGGTTTGACCTGAAGGTCGGCCTATCTGTACTTCCAGCTCCATTGGTACCGGGTAACGCGGCCCGATAATGTCTTCGGCTGGATGTGAAAAGGCATTGCCGCCGTACATCCAATAACGGGTGGAATCCAGTTGCTTGCCTTCCCGGATCACTTCCGTGATGTTGAATCCTTCGCCGCTCTCATTCCCGGCGCTCCAGAACAATACGCAAGGATGGTTGCGATCCCGCAATACCATACGGCGCACCCGATCGAGATACATTGCTGTGTATTCTTCCTTCCCCGATACCCATTCGGTGGCATGCGCCTCATCGCCGGTTTCATCGATGATGTAGAAACCGTATTCATCGGCCAGTTCCAAATATTTATTGACTGGCGGATAATGTGATGTGCGGACGGCATTGAAGTTGAATTGCTTGAGTATTTCAAAATCTTTACGGATGGTTGCCTCGTCCATTACATGTCCGAATTCGGGATGCTGCATGTGCGAGTTCATGGCATTCACTTTCAAAGGACGGCCATTCAGGTAGAATGTTTCGCCGATAATTTCTGTCTTTTTAAATCCCAAACGCACGGACACACTGTCTACAGGCTGGTTATCTTCCTTCAGCAAACGGATATGCAAATGATATAGATCAGGGGTTTCGGCTGTCCATTTTTTTGGATTGGGTACATGTGCCGTGAGTTGTACGCTTGCTTTACCCGAAGGATCCACCCTAAAGGCCCCGGATTTCAAATTTGTCACCAACTGTTGGCGGGAGTCGTACAAACCGGATGTGATTTTCATGTTATTCCTGCCCGTTGTCCCATAGTTCTTCACATCGACGGTTACATCCAGTTGTGCATCCCGGCACGAGGGATCCAGATCTGTGATGATTTGCCAGTCGAACAGCCTGACGTTCGGGGTAGCGTATATGCAGACATCGTCGAAGATCCCAGCAAGCCGCCAGTAATCCTGGTCTTCGAGATAGTACCCGTCGGAATATTTCAGTACGGCTACTGCGATGTTGTTCTTTCCCGGAATCAGGTACGGGGTAATGTTATATTCGGCAGGTTCTTGTGCGCCTTCGTTGTAGCCGGCTTCCCGTCCATTGATCCATACAAAGGATGCCGAAGCAACTTTTTCGAAGCGCAGGAATATCTGTTGCCCTTTCCAGGAAGCCGGCAGGGTAAAGTCGCGCCGGTAAACACCGGTGGGATTGTATTCCCGTGGCGTTTTAGGAGGTATTGGTTTAAATGGCGTGGTCACGTTCCTGAATAGCTTATCACCATAACCTTCCATTTCCCAGTTGGATGGAACCTTGATAAGACTCCATTTCTTGTCACTATAGTTTTTATTGAAAAATCCTTCCGGAATTCCTTCGGGTGTGTCCGCCCAGAAAAATTTCCATAGCCCGTTCAACGATAGGTTATTTGCAGGGATGTACCAAGCGCGGCCTTCTTCCTGGTTTTCCTCAAAAACAGCCGTATTTTCAATATAATCGTATCGGTTTTCCCAATACCCTTTCTGAGCATTGATACGGACGACCGATAGCAAGCAACAGGCAAAAATGATCAGGTATTTCATATGTGATGGCTTAAGTAATTGATAATTATACAAAAAAAACCGTCATTTCGTTTCGACGGGATTAAAATGATGCTAAATTGTTTGGCCGTTGTGACAACCGGTATCATAATCCGGTGACGACCGGCAAATATACATCTTTTTCAAGTAATTGGTGATTGATACCCCAGGCCATCATGTAGCAGAAAAAACCGTTACGGAGTGCGATTCGGGATATGTATGGATGATTGGCATGAGTATGGAAAACAGAGATATAAAGATATTGATAAATGCGACGGAGGGTAAAAATGAAAGCATGCGGCTTATCCAGGTGTTTCACCAGTCCAAGCGGCACTGATGAAACACGACAATTGGAAAAGATTGGTTTCCGACTTATCGGCGAAAATAAAATTACCGATAAAGTGTATGTATCTATCTTGACAAAGGAAACCAATAACAATAATCTACATCAGAATTCAAATTCCGCAACTTGTATTAACCCGTTACCCTTTGGTTTGGTGTCCTTCGACATTTGCAGGCAGGTTACCTTGCGTTGTTGGCTGCTTCCGGAATAACCGGTATACACTTCCACCATAATGGTTGACGGACCTTCGGCTTTCACCTGCGAGTCGCCGAAATAGTTGACATACACTTTGTACCTGCCTTTCAACGCTTTTTTGAGCATGAACTGTTCGTGCCCGTAACCTTGCGTGATATCCTGGCTGATACGTCCTCCGATAGCGGTTGCTTTATGGCTGTAGAAACAGGTTTCGCCGTTGGGGTCAGTCACGTGCAGGTCGATGTCGGTGTTGTTCATGTTCCAGTTGATCACTACTCGAATATCCACCGGCATGGCTTTCACCAGGTCCTTATCGATGTCCGAGGTATTTAGCTGTTTGTTGGCAGCTATCATTTGGTTCAGTTCGGTTACCACTACTTCCTCGATACCAAAGCTGCGCCGGTTGATGTTGGAAGCATACGATTGAGTAAGTACCGAATACAGCGTATCGAGCGCCTGACGGTGATGCCCTGCATCGGCCAATGCCAAAGCATAATCGCGATAGCTTTGCGGTTCCATCGGATGCCATTGGATTACCTTATGGCAAACAAATATTTCGAGCTCGTATTCGGCGTATTCTTTCAGGCGGTAGCCCAGCAGGCGGAACAGTGAGGCGTTTTCCAATTCCATATCGGCAATCGAGGTGAGGATGCGTAATGCGCGAGGGTGGTCGCTGTGACGGAAGAACCAATCGGCCATGTCGAAATAAAAGGCAGGCGTATTGATATAATCTTTGCGAAGCCGTAGATACTCTTTGTAATCTACATCCATCCTGCCGGTCAGCGCTTTCATGTATTCATTGTCCTGTTTGATCGGCGTCAGCTTGATGACGGGTTGAGGAACAGGAGTACGGCGTTCTCCCGGGGTTATTTTTTCTTTCCTTGTCATTTCACGTTCTTCTACTGCAATTCCCGAAACTGCCCCTGCAAGTGCCCGTTGTGTGGCATATCCGGTAACCACCACTTCTTCGAGTTTTGCTTCATCTGCAACAGCCATATCGCTTACCACTTCCATTTCCATCACTTCCGATTGCAACACGGACGGGAGAGGGGCTGCCTCCGCACGACGGTTGACATTATCCGGTTTGGGATACTTTTGCTTCACGGGTTTAAAATCCGTTTCCCACCACTGTTTCAATGCCGAGGTAGAGTTCTTTGCCTGTGCCAGGAGATTTTGCCTGTCGCGGTGAGTCTGTTCCGTTTGCCCTTTTTGCCAACGGTTATATTCGGCGAGCAGTTCGTCGGGCGGCGTGATCCGGTAAGTGATATAATCTTGCAAAGTTTCGAGCACGATGAGTGACGTGTTGCGGGTAATGATCCCGAATTGTTGTCCCAGTTCAGTAAGTTCCTCCTTGTTTTTCTCGTAACGCATGTCGAGTTCATTGATCTTTTTCTGCGCCCATACACGGTGTGTGTTTCCCTGGCTGACGGCATTGCGGGCGTTGATTTGTACTTTCTTCTCAATGTCGGCTTTGTTACCGTAGCCGAACAGCAAGGTAATTTCAGCCTGTTCCGCATCCATGATCCCGGCTACGGAGAAATTGCCACGAACAGGCGACGTCATCGAAGGATACACTTCGCGCACGGCATCTGTCTTTTTTACACCCAAAAAACACAATGTTTCGTTCATCATCTCGTTTTGTGCTTCTTTTTGCGATAGCGCATTAAGATTGATAAACTTGCCTCCTGTTTGCGCAGCAATCCATTTCAGGGCGCTGTAATCGGCCTTGGGCGACGATACAATACAATGTACGGGCTTGCCGGAACGGATTGCAAATTCGGCCTCACTAAGCGTGGACAGTCCGTCGGAAAAGAAAAGGAATTCTTGCGCTGTAGAACGAAGTTCCACTGCACGGTAATTGGTACCACCGTCGTAATCGACATTTTCGAGGGCGGTGCGTAAACTTGTCCAATTCCCGCCCTTGACCGTAAATGTTCCGGCATCGGCAAAAAGATTATTGAGCAGGAACAGGGTCACTGTAAGGTCTTTCTTTTCGCGTATAATTTTGTCCAACAACTCCAATTCGCGTTTCGTATCGCGTTGAGTACCACTCAGCGAAGCGTCCCAGATGATCCCGAGTTGGTCGCTCCATTGTTTACGCCTCTGTTCAGCTTTGGGGTAGCACGATGCCATGAAATACCAACTACCCGATGCAGGTTGTACAAATACTTGTGGCACATCGGCAGGTATCGGCAGCGAAAAGGTCAGCAGTTGCGAAGGCCGGTAGTTTTTGCGCGAGAATGCAGATACGAAATTCGATCCTTGGGCATCGAATTGCAGTTCGTCGGGCGCTTTTCCCTCAAAACGCGGTGCTTGGTTGCTTTGCCGCACGGTAGCTTTCAACGAAAAGTTTTCGATGGCTTCTTTGTAATCCATTGGCAGGCGGTACCGTAACAGATTATTGTCGGACGGTAATTCTTGTTCATACCCGATGGTTATGGTACGCGTTCCGTTAGCGGGAATGGGGTAAATACGTGTACGGAAGTTATTACCTTCCACACGTTCGAGTAGTCCGGGATCGACACGCCGTTGCTCAATTTCCTCGAATACCTGCGTGGCCTTGGCTTTCTCGACGGGAACAGCATCGCGCATCTTTCCGTTAATATCCAGCGCATAACGACTTACCGTGACACCCTCGGGCAAAGGGAAAAGCAGTTCGCCTTCGAGTACCCGGTTGGTGCGGTTTTTAAAAGTCATCGTAAACCCAGTGGAAGCAATGTTTCCTGTTACGTCTACCTGTATATCGAGTGTTTGCAGATACACATCTGTACTGCCTTTCTTTCCTCCGACACTCATCGTCGGTGACTGTGCCTGGATACTTGGTGTTGTCATCAGAATGCCTATTGCCAAGCAAAGTGAATGTGTTTTCATACTGTTATGAATTTAATGTTTGAAACAAAATATCGATTTTCCCATATAGATGCAGCATGATCCAAAATTCCATAACGGAATGCATTTTTTATCATTTTAAAACATTAAACTTCTGATTGTTATTGTGTTGTAAGAAAAATCGCATTAAAGCATATCAAGCAGCATAAGGTGCTGCCAATTATGGTGCGTTCGCCCTACAATATGTCTTTCAGCGAAGAGAGTACGTACGTCAAGGGTTCTACTCCCTGATGCTGGTTATTAAAGGTGAGTCAAAGCACATGGTCGATTTTCAGGACTTCACCATTACCGGACAACCGGTTGTTATTTACAACTTCCTGGCAAACCCATGCAATGAAAAGAACCGACGGGATGGATCGTACGGAACCAGTTTCGGGGAAGAGCTAATGAAGTACTAACCCTTGTCTTTTCCCTTTTTACTGATCTTTTCGGGAATCAAATTATTGAAGTGCCTCAATCTGTGGCACAACGTGTTTCTTTTCCATTCGTTGGATAGCATATTGCAGGACGAAAAATCATATGTTTAATAGTAAATGTAATATACTTTATTTTACTTGCATTTCTTTACCTATTCTTTACAAAAAGGGCATAAAAAAAGCGACCGTATTACGTATCGCTCTCATTTTTATTTTGTTGTCCCACCAAGATTCGAACTTAGACAAACAGAACCAAAATCTGTTGTGCTACCATTACACCATAGGACAATATTCAAATTCGGGCGCAAAGATATTTATTTTTTTATACCATCCTGCATTTTGCAAATAATTTCTTACTTGATGATCATAAGTGTCCGAACAAAAAGAAAAGTTCAAAGATGATTACCTTTACGGTCGACTAAAATCCCAAGGTTTCCATCAAGAACTTTTCTCATGAGTACAAAGTTAGGTAAAAAATCGGACAAGCCCATTTTCAAACAAAT
>JAVBNI010000124.1:0-74838 GCA_031551645.1 Bacteroidales bacterium
CGCCAAGTTTTGTGCATTCAAATTTGAGATTGCTTCGGCTGCCGCCTCGCAATGACGCGCTACCGTTCGTCATTGTGAATCGCGAGGTACGAGCGATGAAGCAATCTAACTTTGCACAAAACTTGACAGTGAAAGGTATAATAATCAATCATCGATGATCAATATTCAATTACACGGGATCGACATCAACCACCACCTGCAATGATTTGTATGCAGGCAGCATCCGAAGATTATTGACCGCTTCCGACAGCAGATTTTTCGCCTTTTGCAAGGATGCCTGTTTTTCTATTTTCAACAGGATGTTTTCAAGGAAGTATGTCTGTATACGTGAAACAAGGGGTACTTCAGGGCCTAATACCCGGCGTCCGAAAATTTGCGATAGGTAATCTGCCAATTCTTCTGATGCATGGTGTACTGTGTCTTTGTTCTTGTGTTTGAGCGTAAGCCGTATCAAACGGTAAAATGGCGGATAGCCGAAGGTTTTTCTTTCGGCAACCTGCGACTGGTACATGCCGGTATAGTCATTCGCAACGACGTATTGTAATATCTCGTGTTGCGGTCTGGATGCTTGTATAAAGACCTTTCCACGTTCTCCATGACGTCCGGCACGACCGCTCACCTGTACCATCAACTGGTAGCTACGTTCGAATGCCCTGAAATCCGGATAATTAAGCATATTGTCGGCATCCAGTATTCCTACCAGGTATACATTGTCGAAATTCAAGCCTTTGGATATCATCTGTGTTCCTACAAGTATGTCGGTTTTGCCCTGTTCGAACCCGGTAATGATTTGCTCGTAATTGTTGCGCGAACGCGATGTATCCAAGTCGAGGCGGGCTACACGTGCATCAGGGAGGAATATCCGTATCTCATCTTCAATCTTTTCAGTACCAAAACCTATCGTGCCGATATCCAATCCGCCGCATTCTGGACACTGCCGCAGGTTATCGGTACTGTATCCGCAATAATGACATACCAACCGGTCGGAAAATTTGTGATAGGTAAGACTTACGTCGCAATGTTCGCAACGCGGAACATATTCACAAATGCGGCATTGTACGTAGGGCGAAAAACCTCGTCTGTTCTGAAACAGGATAACCTGTTTGCCTGCTTTCAAGGTTGACCCGATGGCTTCCAGAAGATCGGGATGGAAAAGCGAATGCATCTTCTTTTGCTTCCGGGCAAGTGAGGTGTTGACAATTACAACGTCAGGCAGCGCTATACCGGCATAGCGCTGGGTAAGCTCCACCAAGCTGTATTTGCCCTCTAATGCATTGTAGTAACTTTCAACTGAAGGAGTGGCTGTCCCCAACAGGGTTTTGGCTCCATGCAAGGCAGCCAGAACGACGGCAGTGTCGCGGGCATGATAACGCGGTGCCGGATCGTATTGTTTATAAGTGTTTTCGTGTTCTTCGTCCACAATCACAAGTCCAAGCCTGTAAAATGGAAGGAAAATACTCGACCGTACTCCCAGAACAATGTCATATCCTCCCGGTTTGCTGATATTATTCCACACCTCCACCCGTTCGGCATCCGAGAACTTGGAATGGTAGACTCCCACCTTGTTGCCGAAAACTGCTTTCAACCGGTCGATAATTTGCGCTGTCAGGGCAATTTCCGGTAACAGATAAAGTACCTGACGCTCTTGTTGCAGTTGTTCTTCTATCAAGTGGATATACATTTCAGTCTTGCCACTTGAAGTCACACCATGCAACAACGTAACGTCTTTTGTGGCAAAACCTGCCTGTATTTGCGACATCGCTTCCTGTTGATTCGGCGTCATTTCGGGTATTTCGCGAGATTTGCCTGTACCCGGATTCAGCCGCGATACTTCTTTTATATATTGTTCTAATATCTGTTTTTTGACAAGGCTGTTAAGCGCTTCGGATGATGCGTCGCCTGCCTGTAACAGCGCTTTCTTGGTTACTTCTTTCGACTGGCGTACGGAGAAATTATCCGACAGACGGATGTAATTCATCAACAATTCCAACTGTCGCGGCGCTTTTTCCAATGCATCAAATGCCACCCGTAATTTTTCTTCGCTGTCCATTGCCGGATGCAATCGGATATATGACTCAAAACGAGGCTTATAACGACCTGCTATCACTTCTTCGACCCACAAAGCTTCTTTGTCGACCAGCGATTGCACGACACGCATCATATCTTTGCGCTTGTATAGGGCTGCAATGCCGCTTACCGGAAGGCTTTTCTTATCGCATACAATATGCAGGATTTCTTCTTCGCGATCGCTCAATTCATCACACTGTACGTAAGCGGTATTATAAAAAACACGCGTTTCGCTCTCTAATTTCAAACCCGAAGGAATAGCAGCTTTCATCACTTCGCCAACCGTACACATATAATACGAAGCAACCCATTGCCATAATCGCAGTTGCATTTCATTCACCACCGGACGGTCGTCAAGTACCGACACGATTTCCTTGACAGCATATTGTCCGGGTGCACGGTCGTGCACTTCCTGCACAATGGCCGAATAGAACTTGCGGACGCCAAAAGGTACAATCACCCGTACGCCTTGTTGTACCTGACCGGTTAATTCGTCGGGGACAGCATAGGTGAAATTCCGCGGAAGCGCCAATGGCAATATGACATCAACAAAATGCATGGATGAAAAATGATAGCAAAAATAATCTAATTTACCCGACTGGAGATTTATTTTATTTCCACCAATAGTAAAAGCCATTTCAACAGTCGTTTAAAATCATTAGGTTTGTACCGAAAATTGATACGATATTTTTTCACTGGCAGGGTCTGCCGACCACTGTCGAGGAATATTGAAGCAAAGCCGGTGGTTTTGCCTTGATAGTGGTAATGTCACGTCAAGGTTATATTGTCGATTTGACATTGACAAGTATAAGGACCTGTCAGGGTTCGGTAGAACCTGACAGTGTCGAATGGTGCTTGACATAGATCCCAAACAAAAGACAGACATGAAAAAGTTAAGCATGGATGAATTGAACCGCAAAGGTATCGACGAGTTCAAACAGTCGGATAAGTTACCATTGGTGGTTGTTCTGGATAATTTACGCAGTCTCCACAACATAGGTTCGGTATTCCGTACCTGCGATGCATTCCTGCTCGAAGCAATATACCTGTGCGGTATCTCGGCTACGCCGCCACACAAAGAAATCCATAAAACGGCATTAGGCGCCGAAGATTCGGTTGACTGGAAATATTTCGAAACAACCATGCAAGCCGTAGGATATTTGCAAAGCAGGAATTATGCCGTCTGGGGAGTGGAACAAACGCAAAACAGCACCTCATTGGAGAAATTTACCGTGGTTCCCGACGAACGTTATGCGCTGGTTTTTGGAAATGAAGTACACGGTATCGAGCAATCCGTCGTCGACAATTGTGATGGATGCATTGAAATACCACAATTCGGGACTAAACACTCGTTCAACGTGTCGGTAAGTGCTGGCATTGTATTGTGGGAATGCTACAAACAATTGACAACCAACAATACCCATGTGTCTTGAAATTTATACATACTGATTTATGCTTTCAGAATTTACCATTATCGTAGCAGGAGGTTCCGGTTCCAGGATGCAATCGGTGGAACCCAAACAATTTATTACGTTGTGTGGTCGGCCGATATTGATGCATACCATCCGGGAATTTACCGGTTATTGTAAAGATATGCCCATTATCGTCGTATTGCCGGCAGAATACCTTGACCGTTGGCAGTATTTGTGTAAACAATACGATTTCACCCTGCCGCACCGGACTGTAGAAGGCGGCTCGACACGTTTTCATTCGGTAAAAAACGGATTATTGATACTTCCCGACGAGGGAATAGTTGCCATACATGATGGAGTGCGTCCATTAGTTAATCAGCAAACTATTGCTACTTGTTTCCGGGAAGCCGGCGTTTATGGAAACGCAATCCCGGTAACGCCGGTAATCGACTCGGTACGTGAAATTTCGGAAGGCGGAAACAGGATGATAGACCGGTCTAACCTGCGGTTGATACAAACGCCCCAGGTCTTTGACACAAAACAACTCAAAAAGGCTTACGAACAGGAATATGTTTCTTCATTTACCGACGATGCATCTGTATTTGAGAAAGCCGGACATACCATCCGCCTGGTGAACGGCAATGTGGAAAACATCAAGATCACAACGCCGAATGACCTGATATTTGGCGAAGCGCTGATGAGCCGGAGGATACGGAAATAAGCTAATCGCTATTTTTGTATCGTCTCCGTCTAATCCCATAGTTTCAGTTGCCGGTACTTTTCTTCCGGTTTTTTTGCATCGCCAAATACTGTCTTGCCTCCATGTTGGTAGGAAGTATCGCGTTCATGTTGCACCCAATCATCAAAGTAATTGTTCGGGACATATTTCTTTTCCATTTCCTGAGAAATCCTGGAAAGGTTTTTCAAAGCATCCAACTTGTCCTTATCGCCCAACCGGGATTGATGGATAGCTTTATCGAAAATTTCGATGGTTTCATCGTATACCCGCGTAGGAACAGGAAAAGGATGCCCGTCCTTGCCGCCGTGTGCAAACGAAAAACGGGCGGGATCGGAAAAGCGCGAAGGTGTACCATGTACCACTTCGCTTACTAATGTCAGCGACTGCAATGTGCGGGGACCAACCCCTTCGAGCATCAGCAACGACTCCATATCGGCTACATTTGTTTCATGGGCCAATATCAACGCAGCGCCTAAACGTTTCATGTTGACATCCTCCGCCCTTACTTCGTGATGCCGGGGCAAAATAATGGAAACTTCGCGTAATAATTTATCGGGTTCGTGTTGCAACAATCCGATGATCCCTTCCTTAGTAGGCATTGCCTGTTTGTCTGTCAGATTCAGGATCAATCCCTGGTTTCTTCCGCAAACCGATGTATGCGGTTCTTCTATGAATGAGCGAAGCGATGACGAAAGCCAATGATAACGCCTCGCCATGCGTTCGTTCGGATTCATGCCTTGTTGTATCACCGCCCATTCACCTTCGCGGGTCACGACAAACGAATGCAGATACAACTGAAAGCCATCCTGAACAGCGGTATTATCTACTTTTGCCGATAGTCTGCTATGCCGAACCAATTCATCGCCATTCAACCCCGTTTTGCTGGCTACTTCAAGTAACTCGACAGGGGTTTGCAACGATGACTTACCACGTCCGCCGCAAATATAAACACCCAATTCGCCCGAACGCTTATTTACAGCTTTTTTCAGGGCATTCATCACCGACGTAGTAATTCCCGAAGAATGCCAATCCATTCCCAGTACACAACCCAATGACTGGAACCAGAACGGGTCGCTCAGGCGTTGCAGCAATGCCGAGCGGCCATACTCTATGACGATGGCTTCCACAATGGCGCCACCCAGCAGGCTCATACGCTGAGCCAGCCATGCGGGAACGGTTCCGTAATGAAGGGGTAAATCGGCTGTGCCTCGTTTCATTGTTGATGCTTAAAAAATTGTTGCGCCTAAAAATATGAATAGAAATAATATATCCTTTTAGACGGGATTAACATGGTTTACAAGATTAAATCTATATTTTATAAATCATGTTATTCCTCTCGCGGTCAAGTTTTGTGCAAAATAGGATTGCTTCATCGCTCGTATCTCGCGATTCGCAATGACGCGCTGTTGCCAGTCGTCATTGCGAGGCGTTGGCCGAAGCAATCTCAAATTGTAATGCATAAAACTATATCGTGAGCAGTATAATCCTATCGCATGAATAAATTGTTTATCCAAATTCACATCAATATATTTTAGGCCGGGCAGGGCCGTTGTACGGTTCGGCGCCAAATTTTTCACCGGTTCTTTTCTGGACAGAAATCAGGTTAGGATCGCTGGTTTCGGGCGCTTTGATAAATCCGTAATAACGCGCCATCCAGTAGTCGCGCAGGAAATGAGTAGGTTCTTTTACCCGGTTGCCTTTTCTGTCCTCGTCGAATTCGTTTACCCTGCGACTGGTTCCGTGGGTGAAAGCATCACGTGGCGACAGTATCTTTACCCAGCCGTCATACGCAGTGTATCCCTTTTCAATAAAAAGATCATCGCGGTGAGAATTAAAATAGCTATTCTCGTGGCAATCAAGAGGCCACACCCTGAAGAACTTTATCGACTGATCAACATCACATTCGTTACCGGTTAAAGCGCCGTAAGTTAAATTGTACCAAGGCATTTGTTCCAATCTTTTAACTGTCCAGGTACGTTCGAGGCTGCGAAGATAAACTGAGCGCAAAACAGGGTCTTTGGCATACCGCAACAATGTGTAGTAACTCTTATAAGCGAGGTCATCATCCCAGGGAGCGATATATTCCGGCGGAAAAGTATTTTTTTGGCGCAGTGTGTTGGCCGGGTATCCCCAATTAATCAATTGTTGGTAACCATCCTTGAATTTTTGTTCTCCGGTTAAGGCAATGGCAGTTTCCATAAATGACAGCACCTCCAGTCCGTTCAAACCACGATCCATATATCCGTAAGGACGAAGCAAATATTCGGGATCCCAGCGTGCCCAACGGGTGGGTTTACCGTCCATGTCGTGCATGGTCCAGCCGCAATCGATGATATACGCAGCCATTTTGCGCAGATGTTCGCGGGCAACTTCTTTTTCTTTTCCCTGCGCTACCAAGTCATGAAATATCGAAACCGCATAAAAATGAGAAGTTACTTCATCGCTTGATGTATCGCCTTTCCAGTACCATTTTCCGTCGGAAGTCACGTACCATTTAGCCGGAAGTCCGCCCGAACCGTGTCGTCCACGTTCATCCTTATCACCCGTAACCGACCATATGGAGCGGGCGATAAAACCATCTTTTCCCGTAATCTTATTGAGCCAGACCATGGCTTTAAACGACTCAACAGCTTCAGCACGTGCCGCAGGATCGCCCGTAACTGCATACTTATAACACATGGCTGCAAGGTAGGGCGCCGTGTGCCCGCCGTCGTTGTCACTTACTTCGCGCACCCATTCATTATCCTTTTTATATAAAAGATGGATAAAGCCAAGTCGTTTGTGTCCCCATTCATCCATATGCCTTTCGAACCAGGCCGCCTTTTTCAACAAAGTAAACGGCTCATATTTGATGATCCCGACTCCACCGTCTGTGGCCACATAAACCACATTTTTACCAACAGCAATGCCATTTACCTGCATGTCAGGCAGCCACATTCCAACGCCGAAATAGTGAAATTCATCTCCTACCATACGGACAGCACCGCGTGCCGTACCAACCCACAAGTCGTTGTCAAAACCTTTTGCCAGACAGGTAGTATGTTCAACCGGCAAACCATCAGTGCCTTTTATGGTAGTCAAAGCTGAACCACGAAGCTCGGCAAGCCCCCTGTCAGTTCCAATGTACATGCGGTTTCCGAGACTAATCAAATCATTGGTGTTTGCAGAAGGAAGTCTGCCCCAGTCGATGAAATCGGAGTTTACCGTTTTCCCGTCGAACAACACCAATTTTCCGGAACGAAGCACATAAAATGTTCCGCTATATGATTCAACCTGAGTTACAGGACCAAGTTCAACCGGATCGGCCAGTATCTGCGAACCATCTTCCATCACCATCGTGATATCGCTACCGTAATATCCATCAGCTGGTTTTGTACTTGTTAGCTTCCCTTTTTCAATACGGAAAATTTCTTCTGTTGTAGCTGCGTATAAATTTCCCAAATGCATGCATAAATCAACAAAAATCCTATTGTCAATTTTTTCCCATTTACTGTTACGAAAAACGTAAAGTCCGTTGTTGGAGAGCGCCCATATCTCATTGTTTTCACTTTTCAGCGAAATAATGCCCGAAGGAGCGGAAGTGTCCTGTTTCAATGTTTCATTTTCAACGCGATATACTTTGTCGTCCATCAGTACCAGACAAATGCCATTTGCTTCGGTAACAGAAACCACGGGTTTTGCGGTCGGTATCTTTACCGAAATTTCCTGTAGATAAACCTCGTCATTTTGCGGTTTCCATTGTCTCTCGGTACTACTGCCGGCGTTTTGTGCATAAATTGTGTACCAGCAGGAAAACATTGCAAGAAAAATAACTTGAATTTTTTTCATAATTATCAATTTTTAATTGAGATGATTGAAATTTCTAAAAAGCAAAAATATACTTTAGAGATGAAACTCCAAAAATTACTCAAAAAGAAAAATTACTCATTGGTAGCGATAAACAAAAAGAATCATTTTTGTCCGGTAAAAAATTAATTTTGAAGTACGGTTTAGCCCATTACATGAATAAATGCTTGTATTTTTCAACTATTTTCATTTTCTTTGTAGAAATTTGATTTACGAAATTTTTGTTAGGCCTCAATATGTTATTATGCTGGTTCGCTAACTGGAGCGGATTATTTTTGGTGCAGGAGTTAGTCGATCATTTTTCAAATGATGTCCTAAGTGTTTGATTTGAGATTTTCTTAATTATTTCATATCATCAATAAAACCAAATAATTATGGTAAACAAAGTAATCTTATTAGGTCGTGTGGGGAGAGACCCGGAAGTACGACGCATGGACAACAACATGACAATGGCACGCTTTACATTGGCTACAACTGAGTTTTGGAGTAAAGATGGCAACCGTACCGAACATACCGAATGGCACAACATTGTTATGTGGAGAGGCTTGGCGGAAACTGCCGAAAAGTATGTCCGTAAAGGAACACAGTTATACATTGAAGGTAAAATACGTAACCGTACATGGGAAAAAGACGGTGTGAAGCATTACGGTATCGATATTGAGGCTGAAGTGATGCGTTTTGTCGGTTCTCGTCCTGACGGGCAGAGCAGTACATCGCCATCATCATCGGATCAAACGGCAGTGCCTCCGGTTCCCCCGATTGAAACGACAGAATTGGAATCCACGCCGGATGATTTGCCCTTTTAGTATTCACTCATAAAGAAATTCTTGGATCCTGACCCTTATTTATCTGTTGCAGTCAATAGCTCTGGAATTATTTTTCACCCGGTAACATGGGGTGTTATTGTGTGTGCTGTTATTTCTCTATTTCTGCTGTTTGTATCTGCATTAATTTCAGCCTCCGAAGCAGCTTACTTTTTGCTATCGCAAGATAATATTAAAGCCCTCGAAGGCGATAAAGACCGCAGAAGTAAACAGGCGCACGGCTTATTATTGAAACCCGAAAAATTATTGGCTACTATGCTTGTGGCCAATAGTTTTGTTAATATTGCGAGTGTAATACTTTTCGTATATACCATTCATACGTTGGTAGAGTTTGTGAACCTGCCAGGTTGGGAATGGTTGTTTTTAGTGGTAACTGTGGTGGTTGTATTGCTCTTGTTTGGCGAAATGACTCCCAGAATGTATGCTTCGCGCAATGTAATAAAAGTAGTCCGGCGAACGGCTTATCTCTTATCAGTGCTCGAAAAATTATTCCGTCCGTTGATCGTTCTGTTTGTTTCATCTACGTCTGCGATTAGCAAGCAAGTACAGGGAAAACACATTTCTATTGGCGATCTGTCCAATGCTTTGGAAATTTCTCCGGACACAATTGCCGAAAGTGAAAACATCCTGAAAGGGATTGTTAAATTTGGTAATATCGATGTGCATACCATCATGACGGCACGTATCGATGTTGAAGCTGTCGAGAGTGATCTCACATTATCGGAATTACTTGAATTGATCAATGAATGTGGCTATTCGCGGCTTCCCGTATACGACGAATCCCCCGACAATGTCAAAGGCATCCTGTATGTGAAGGATTTGCTACCCTTCATTGGAGAAGGTGAAAATTTTGAATGGCAGTCGCTCGTCAGGGATGCCTATTTTGTGCCGGAACATAAGAAGATTGATGACCTGCTGAAAGAATTTCAGGAAAAGAAAATTCATATGGCGGTTATCATAGACGAATATGGCGGTATGGTTGGGATCGTCACTCTGGAGGATATCCTGGAAGAGATCATGGGCGACATAGCCGATGAATCGGATGACGACGAACCGGATTACGAAAAGATCGACGAACGTACTTACCTGTTTGATGGTAAAGTGTTACTCAATGATTTTTACCGGATTATGCGTGTTGAAGATACGATTTTTGACGACATACGTGGAGAAGCCGATACGCTGGCAGGTATTATCCTCGAATTGAAAGGTGAAATCCCTCAAAACGGTGATTGTGTGGATTACCGGAATATGTCGTTTTGCGTGGAGGCTGTCGATAACCGGCGTATCAAACAAATAAAGGTAATAGTGAATGAATCGGAAAAATAACAGACAATTGATAAAAAGATATTTTACATCATGGCGGATTCTGTTTTTTCCGGTAGGAATTATTTTCATGTTGGTATTGTCCTGCCAACAAAATTACAGTCCCAAGCCACATGCATATTTCCGCATTGATTTTCCCGAAAAGGAATATCAACTATACGAAAGTGCATATCCGTTCACATTTGAATATCCGGTCTACGGTACGGTAGCGCCCGATACCCGTCCAACGGCTGAACCTGGTTGGTTCAATGTTCGATTTCCGAAGTATAAAGGGGTGATTTACTTCACCTACATGGATATAGATCATGATTTTGATACACTTATCGAGAATGAATGGGGCATCGTCTACAAAAAGATTGCTCAAAAGGCTGATGCCGTTGATCCATACGATTATGCCGATGCTGAACACAAGGTATATGGCACGATTTATGATATCAAGGGCAACGCAGCGTCGTCGGTCCTGTTTTTTGTAACCGACAGTGTCAAACATTTTTTACGGGGTTCATTGTATATTGAAGTCAGGCCAAACGCCGACTCTTTGGCTCCTGTGGTGAATTTTTTTCGTGAGGATGTTCTCCATCTTGTGAGAACAGTCAGATGGAAAGACAAAATGAATAATAAAAAATAATTAGATAAAAACGAATCGTGGGATTATTGATTAATCAGGAAATAGAAGATGGTTGTCGCATCGGCTTGTGGGAAATAGCAGAGGATTATGAAACTTTGTTTGAAATGGTATATCTGAACGAAGCCGATATTGAACGATTGAACGGATTCAAGAATCTCAACCGCAAAGTGGAGTCGCTTAGCGTGAGAGCATTGCTTCAGCAAATGACCAGGCCCAATGCGCGTATTGTCTATAACAAGTCCCGCAAGCCTTTCTTGGATGATGGTTCGTATAATATCAGCATTTCCCACTCACACAAGCATACATCCATTTTATTGGGTAAAAATAAACATGTAGGTGTCGACCTGGAGTTTATGTCGCATAATATCGAACGGGTTGCCCATAAGTTTATTAACGATAGGGAAGTAATCACAGGCGATCCGTTGTTACGGAAAGAACATCTGTACATCCATTGGTGTGCCAAGGAAGCGCTCTACAAGATATGTGACAAGGTGGATATTAATTTCCAGAAAAACCTTACCATCAAACCCTTCAAGGTAGATGATCAGGGCGACATTACCGGAGTGGTGCACAACAATCTTCGCAATGAAGAATACAAGATGCACTATATTCTGGAAAACAACTATGTGCTGGTCTATTGCGTTAAATAAATTCCGTTATGCTTTACGATACTCTGCTGTCAAATCTTAATCATCGCAAGTTGCTTGCCCTGTTGGTTGATCCCGACAAGCATTCGGAGGAGTCATTGGTAAAGACAATCGAAATGGCTGATAGGGCAGGAGTTGGATTTATTTTATTTGGCGGAAGTATTGTTTCGAACCATCTTCCGAATGCAATAGAAACGATTAAACAGCGTACAGAAAAGCCGGTTTTCCTTTTTCCCGGTAGTTTGTTGCAACTGAGTTGCCATGCAGACGGAATATTCCTGCTTTCACTCATTTCGGGGCGTAATCCCGAATTATTGATAGGAAATCATGTCCAGGCAGCAACATTTCTCAAAAAAAGCCGGATGGAAATCATTCCCGTCGGGTACATTTTGGTGGGACAATCCGGATGTACTTCTGTGGAATATATGAGCCAGACCATGCCCATACCTACCGGAAAAACTGATATTGCCGTTGCTACTGCCATAGCAGGGGAGATGCTCGGTCTGAAGGCGATCTATCTGGAAGCAGGTAGTGGCGCACCGCAGCATGTACCGATTCAGATGGTCGAAAGTGTGAAAAAAAATATCTCTGTTCCTTTAATTGTTGGTGGAGGTATACGAACTCCGCAACAAGCCGAAGCAATTTTCAATGCAGGCGCCGATGTAATTGTTATTGGGTCGGCGGCCGAACACAATCCGGCAATATTGGCCGAACTCCAATATTTGACAGATACATCGCGTTCCTAACCCCGCTTTCGTATATTCATCAGATTTTCTCGTCAGGTTCCAGTTTGATCACCAGTATACCGGAGTCTTCATAATGGTAATTTTTACTAAGAAATCTTAGTACATGACAAAGATATTCCTTATTCTATGCCTGAAAGGCGATATTTTCATAACCGCAAGTAAGCGAAGCGCAACTTGCGGATTGATAACTAGCAATAGCCATTGCCTGTTAGGAAAGACGTATTATTGTTCTATATGTCTTGCCTTGCAGGCAATAATTGTCTGTTGCCTTTTCTGCAGGTCGTTGACCTGCGGTTATGAAAATCGGGCTTTTCAAGCCTTATAAATATTTTTGCCATGTACTAAACTAAAAAATAATAAAAAATCAGGCCTATCTCACATTGAAGCAGGCCTGATAATATGAAAACATATTTTCAATTCTCAATTCTCAACATGAAGTCTTGTACGATGCCAGATACTCAACGGCTTTATTGAATACATTTACACCGGTGTATCCCAATTTTTCGTCTAAGACTTTATATGGCGCCGAGAAACCGAAACTTTCCATACCAATGACTTTTCCAAAAGGACCGACCAAGCCTTTTAACGTGACAGGCAATCCGGCAGTCAGGCCGAGAACGGGAACACCACAAGGAATGACAGCGTTTTGATAGTCATTGGATTGGGCACGGAACAGACCTTCCGAAATGGCAGAAACCACCCAGATATTGAGATTTTTTTCAGCTACCAGCTTTTCAGCGCCTTCAATACAAGTGGACACTTCCGATCCGTTGGCCAACAGAATCAGTTCGGGTTTGCCTGCATTCTTCCATGCCACATAAGCGCCTTTTTCCGCTTGCAAAGCATCGGTATAGCGGGTCGAACCTTTTTGAACAGGTATATCCTTGATATTCTGGCGCGACAGGATTAATGCAGTGGGTGTCGAAGTATTTTCCATCGCCATTTTCCATGCCACATTTGTTTCCACTGCATCGGCAGGGCGAAGCACCAATGCGGACGGATGACCGGAATGGTTTTTCAACTGTTCCATCAGGCGGATTTGGGCTTCCTGTTCCACCGGCTGGTGAGTGGGGCCATCTTCACCTACGCGGAACGCATCATGTGTCCAAATGTATTTGACCGGTAATTCCATCAGTGCAGACAGGCGGAAAGCCGGTTTCATATAATCGGAGAATACGAAAAATGTACCGCAAGCTACGAAAACACCACCATGCAGTGCGATACCATTAGCTATAGCGCCCATGGTAAGTTCACAAACGCCGGCTTGCAGGAAGGCGCCTGAGAAATCGTCCTTTTGTAAAGCCTTGGTGTTTTTCAGGAATCCGTCGGTTTTATCACTATTCGACAAGTCGGCGGAGGCTACGATCATGTTGTCGATATTTTTGGCGAAATGAGCAAGTATTGTTGCCGAAGCTGCTCGGGTAGCCGAACCTTCCTTTTGTGCAATGGCGGCATAGTCTATGGCAGGAGCCTGACCCGAGAAAAATACATTAAACTTGGATGCCAATACCGGGTTGGATGCTTCCCATTCAGCTTGCAATTTTTTCTTTGCGGCGGCAGCCTGTATTTTTTGTTCGCGTACTTTGGCATAATAAGCTTTGACATCGTCGAAGATGACAAACGGATTTTCGGGATCACCACCTAAGTTGGCAATAGATTTGGCAAAAGAAGCGCCGGCTTCGCCCAATGGCATTCCATGGGTAGCGCATTTGCGTT
Organism: Bacteroidales bacterium; assembly: GCA_031551645.1. GTDB lineage: Bacteria > Bacteroidota > Bacteroidia > Bacteroidales > UBA4181 > JAIRLS01. The sequence goes on from JAVBNI010000124.1 coordinate 13,949, forward strand.
CGAAGCTCTCGCCGGTTTCGGTGACAGCGCCCTTGCCCATGATGGTTTTCCCAACGATCAACACTGGTTTCCCTTTCACAGTTTGCGCTTTGGTCAATGCCTGGCGAATCTGGCCGGCATCGTTTCCATCGATGGTCATCACTTCCCAACCCCAGGCTTCGTATTTTTTTGCCGTATTTTCGCAGGTTACTTCCTTTGTTTCGGTAGACAACTGAATATCGTTCGAATCATAAAACATGATCAGGTTGTCCAACCCAAGATGTCCGGCCAAGCGTCCTGCACCCTGCGAAATTTCTTCCTGAACGCCACCGTCTGATATGAAGGCATAAATCCGGTGCGACATCCAGTCGCCGAAACGCGCACAGAGAAATTTTTCGGCAATAGCAGCGCCCACAGCCATCGTATGACCTTGTCCAAGCGGACCGGAAGTATTTTCTACCCCACGTTTCACGTCCAGTTCAGGATGCCCCGGTGTCGCGCTACCCCATTGACGGAAGTTTTTGATATCATCGAGACTGTAATTTCCTGTAAGCGTCAGAATCGAATAAAGCATGGGTGACATATGCCCGGGATCGAGGAAGAACCGGTCGCGATTGACCCATGTCATATCCGAAGGATCGTAGTTGAGGAATTCGGTATAAAGGACGTTGATAAAATCGGCGCCGCCCATTGCTCCGCCCGGATGTCCCGATTTAGCCTTTTCCACCATTGCAGCCGACAGAATCCGAATATTATCGGCAGCCCTATTGATCAATTTGCTATCCATTTTTCTGAGTGTTTTTATTGATTATTAATTGTTTAACTTTTATTTGTAAGAACTATATTTACATACTTCAAAGATAATGCTTTTGCAACCAACAACAAAAAAGAGGGAAATTCGTCCCTCTTTTATTTTGCTAATATTCGTCTTCGTTGAAAAAGAAATCGTCTTTACTCGGATAATCCGGCCAAATGTCTTCAATGCTTTCATATATCTCGCCTTCATCTTCTATTTCCTGCAAATTTTCGATTACTTCCAACGGTGCGCCCGACCTTACGGCAAAGTCTATTAATTCATCTTTGGTTGCCGGCCAAGGTGCATCTTCCAGTTTTGAAGCTAATTCTAATGTCCAATACATAGCCTAACTATTTAATTTTTAATTGTATGCTTTCGTTTTTGGTTTGCGAAGATAATAAATATTATTTAATCAACAATAGGATTCCATTTTTTTGGAGTGATGTTGAAATCCTTCAATATTTTCCGTGACAGATCAAAAAAGTAATCGGATAAACGATTGATGTATTCCTTAACGGTATCGGGTACAAAATACTCAGTTTCAAGATCAACGATAACGCGTTCGGTGCGACGGCATACGGTCCGTGCAACATGACATTGCGATGATACGGGATGTCCGCCCGGCAAAATAAACGACTTGAGCGGTTGCAACCCGTTTTCCATTTCGTCGATCCGTTTTTCTATGCCCGCCACATCAGCTTCTTTCAATTGCGGGATTTGCTTCACGACATCGTCTTCGGCTGCCAGTATGGACGATATTGTCATCAACCTGTCCAATACCCACAGCAGAAAATCCTTATCGGCCTGGTTTTCTAACATATCCATCAGCAAAGCCGTATGCGCCATTAACTCATCCACAGTTCCGTATGCTTCGATACGCGGATGGTTTTTCGCTACTCTTTTACCGCCAACCAATGCGGTTTTGCCTTTATCGCCTGTTTTTGTATATATTTTCATATCAAAATCCGGTCATTTTAGTTCGTCTATTTCCTAATTCCGGCCACAAAAGTACATACTGCCTACAGATTCCGCAACTGAAATTTACGAACCCACCAGATTTAAACCCTCTCGGCCATTATTTTGTTCGCAACAATATTTATTATACGAGCGAATCTCAAAAATACATCAAGGCAACCGCATCAAAAATTTTATCCACGAATTACACGAATTTTCACTAATAAAATTTTAGCAAAGCTGAGAAATTTATTCGTGTTAATTCGTGTAATTCGTGGATGAAAAATAAACACGAATTATAAAATGTTAATACATTTTATTTTGATGCGGTTGCCCTGAAAATACATTAATTAAGTGCCTTTAATTCAGATGTCTTCATATTTGAAATCAAATATGGCCTTCTAATGTCATCCCATTGGCGCCTGTACTGCTTTTTACATTTACAGTTACTTTGTCTCCGTCAAAATGGAGCGTATAAATCTCGGACATAGTATATTCGGTGTAGCGGAGATTCAGTACCAATGTGTTGTTGTCTGTCCACTGATAATATCCGGACACTTGGAAAGGCGCTTTTGCTGTGGAATTACGCCGCCGCGACATCAGATATTTTTCTGTTTGTCCGTCTATCCATTGCCCGCAGCCAAAAGAAAAAGAATATGTTTCAGCGCCGGATTGCAAGGTTAATTTGCATTGATCATTCTCGAAACCAACAGTAACTTTTTCTAATTGTACGTCGTTAGCATTGATGGTATATGTTTTACCGGATATGCGGGCCGATTCGGGCGAACTGGTTTTTCCTGGTAGCGGAAGTGTCCATGAGGCCAGTTTGTCGTGGAGGGCTTTTTCGGCCGTTTCGTTGGCAGGAAGCTTACCGGTATGAAAGGCCGGTAACAGGTAGTCCCATACAAAGTTGATTTCCTTTTGCATGTCATTGACATTGGCCGTGATGGCCACAACAGCATCTTGTTCGGGCATGACGATAATATATTGTCCCGCAGCGCCATCGGCACGAAAAGCATGATGACGGCAGCGCCATATCTGGTAGCAATATCCCTGTGCCCAGTCGTCCAAATTTCTTTTTTCCTGCGAAAGTTCTGGTTTTTGATCTGTTTTTGCCGTGGTAGCTTCTTCGATCCAAGCTTCAGGCAATAATTGTTTGCCGTTCCACTTCCCTTTTTGCAAATATAACTGTCCTAATTTGGCCATATCCTCGGTTTTGGCACGCAAACCCCAGCCGCCAAAGTTGATACCCATTATGTCCTCTTCCCAGTCAATGCCTGTAATATGCAACGGTTCGAACAACCGGGGAGTAAGATAGTCGAATGTTTTTTGCCCGCTGACTTTCTGTACGATAGCCGATAGCATATACGTAGCATACGAATTATAAAGAAATCGTGTTCCGGGTTCGTTAACAATCGGTGTTGCCAGAAATAGTTTGACCCAGTTGGGTTGTTCAATGGAAAAAGAAGGTTCAGGACTTTGGCCGACCGACATGGTTAATAAATCTTTTACCGTCATTTCAGCAAGAAACGGGCTTATAGTATCAGGTAAATATTCGGGAAAAAATGAAATGACCTTATCGTCGACTGTGAGCAGTTTTTCACTGACAGCAAATCCTACGGCAGTAGAAGTATAAGTTTTGCTGACGGAATACATGACATGTTTTAAATCAGCTCGATAAGGTTGACACCACCCTTCGGCAACGACTTTTCCGTGGCGTACCACCATCAGGCTGTGAAGCTCTATTCCTTCTTTTTCGATGGCATCCATAAACTTGAGGATTTCTTCGGAAGACACCCCTTCAGTCTCGGGTGTACTACGGGGCAATGAATCGCCAACTTGTGGTTTCGTACAGGCAGCCAATACAAATAATAACAAAAAGGCTATTTTTAGTTTACCATGGTTGGTAATTGCTTTGCAGATATGTTCTGTCCGGTTTTTGAACATTTTGAGTAACATGTGGTTTTAATTTAAAGAAGTGATTTTCAATGCGATTTATATATTATAGTTACACAAAGTTAATCAATTATTGTACTTTATCATTTGTGATTATGACCATGACAAAATAATTATATTAAAAATACTTGTATACTTTCAGTTTTTAAATTGTGTGCGCACACGGATAGTAAATTGTAAGTAAATAATGATAAATGGCCACATTAACCATTAATCATTTATCATTAACCATTAACTTGGTGCATTTTGTTTTTATTTTTCCTTAAAACGTTTTGATCCTATCCATGTGCCTTTTTTCCAGAGATATTCAAATGGTCCTTGTTTATGTTTTGATAACCACCAATGGCTGAAAATTAACTGTACGGTGAAAATTGCGATTCCTATAAACAGACTGACCGTGGCTCCTGCTACTTTATACAAAGCCAGCCCAAAGCCATAATAAATGCATACGCCTATGATTGACTGGTTTATATAATTCGTCAAGCTCATTCTGCCGTATGGGGCAATCATTTTCTGGAACTTATATCCACCACTCTTAAACCAAAGCAATATGAATCCCGATACAAGTACTGCCATAAATGCAAAATTGGCAAGAGAAGAAAGTGTGATTTTCAATGGAGCTTTCAAGGATGCTGTATCTGCCCATCCGGGAACATAAACTTTCAGTAAATAGAATGGGATAAAGACAATTGCCGACCATTTGAGCACTTTTTTCCATACGTTCAGAGAGGTTTCGCTTTTTACGAAATACTCCTTCCGCCCAAGTAACATTCCGAACATAAACAGGGCGGCGGTTTGAAACAAGCGTCCGTTCTCAACTTGCCACAGATTACTGTAAAGTTGCCCATACCAGATATTGGATTTTAGAAGTTCGATAAAGGAATTACCGGCCATGGCGGGTGTAGCTAAATTGTAATATTGCATGAAATAATTACCATAACTTGTAAATTCAGGGTTAATAAAGGCATATACAATGCGTATCTGTTCCATAGGTTGTAACAGGCAGATGGTTGCAATGATGAGAACCGTACGGTCTTTCAGGTTACATACAGCAATCAGTACCAATCCGACTACCGAATAAAGCAGCAGGATATCGCCATTGTAAAATAGTGCATGGAACTGCGAGAAGAGGAATAACAGGAACAATCTCCAGGCAAACCGTCCCCGGAAGTTCTCGCCCCGTCGTTGCGCATTCCTCAACTGGATGTAGAAACTAAACCCGAAAAGTAACGAGAAGGTTGCGTATGCTTTTCCTGCAAAAAGAAAAAACAAGGTTTCCCAAACACCTTTATCCAGAATGTTAAGCCATGCAGGTTGATGTTCCGGAAAATACATGATATTGTAATGCTCCAGATTATGTAGCAATACAATAGCCAGTAATGCAAATCCGCGCAGGGAATCAACGACAGCCAGGCGTTCGCTGGCCGGGTTCAGATTAGGTGTCATGGTATTTAAATTTTAAGCTGACAAAAATAGGAAATAGTTTATAGATATCATGCCTGTTTTCAAGCAGGGAGGACTCACTGCTCGAATACACCCATGCATCAAGAGTGACCTTTAGGTATATATCAAAATAAATTTATCCTATTTTTTCTCTATGGTTCTCTGTGGCCTGAAAAACTCGTAAATAGGACACAGAGAACCACAGAGGTTATGCGAGAGTCACATAGAACAGTGAATGTTATTTTCTGATCATGTTTAAAACTGATTCTTGCTTGACATTGCCATCAAGATACAGTCTTATGGTTGTCTTTTTTCTCCACCAGTACTTTATCGATCCGTTGGCCATCCATATCGGCAATTTCAAAGCTGAAAATTCCCCAGTCGAATCGTTCTCCGGGCTTGGGGATATGTTCCAGTTCATGGAGGATAAAACCAGCCAAAGTATCGAATTTTCCGGGAATCTGGTCGTAATCAAAATAATCCAGAAAATCGTAAAAACGGATTTGGGCATCCACCCAATAAGTGCCATCCTTACGGACGATAATTTCTTTTTCCTCTTCAACCCCCACTTCCGGCATATTACCCACAATTGCCTCGAATATGTCATTCAGTGTCACCATTCCTTGCAACAAGCCATATTCATCAACAACGAAACATATATGTATGCCTGTTTTCTTGAATTGTTCCATTACTTTGTAAGCCGAATTGTTTTCCGGTACAAACAAAGCTTTGTGACATATGTCTTTCAGTGATTTGCCTTCTGTCAATGCGAACAGGTCACGGCTCCGGACAAATCCCAGTACATTATCGATTTCGTCATCGCACACCGGATAAACCGAATACAAATGTTCCCGGACATATTGCTTGATCGAAGCATGATCCATGTGTATTTCCAACCAGCATATTTCTTTGCGATGTGTCATCAACGAGGAAATATTACTGTCTCCCAGGAGAAAAACGCGTTCGATCATTTCCTGCTCGGCTACTTCTATACCACCTTGTTCGGCGCTATCCTCAATAATCGCTTTGATTTCTTCCTCTGTTACGAGGCTGTCACGATTCTTGATGTGCAATACTTTGACGAGGATCTTTGAAGAAACAGACAACAGCCAGATGAAGGGAAAAGCGATCTTGCTTAACACATTCATCAGCGGCGTCATCACTTTGGTTATTTTTTCGGGCTGGGACAACCCGATACGTTTGGGGACAAGTTCTCCTAATACAAGTGTGAGATAAGTTACAATAACAACGATCACCGCTGTGGCTAACGGACTACTCACAGCAGATAATGTATCGAAACGCTGGAAAAAAGCAGCCAACTCAACATGTATGCTTGCGCCGGAAAAAATACCGGTAAGAATACCGATCAAAGTCACCCCTATTTGGATGGTGGATAAGAATTTATTGGGATGTTCGAGAATCTTCAAGGCTTCTTTGGCCTTGCTGCTACCCCGGCTGGCTTGTATTTCCAATTTTGTTTTGCGGGCCGATACCATAGCCATTTCTGTCATGGCAAAAATCCCATTCAATAAAATAAGTCCCAGGATAATGAGTATTTCCATAATCGGATTGGGTAAAAATTATTCACAAATATAGCCAAATGTTTCGTGTTACAAAGAAAGTAGGCAGTGGCGATAGGTAGTTGAAAGTTGAAAAGTTGAAAGTTGAACTTAACACCCAAGTTGTTCACCCGTCACCCGTCACCAATTCTCATTCATAACTTTTTTAGTTTCTTTTCAGACGGTAGTCTGTTATTCCCATATTGCTGTAAGTTTCCACTAACCCATCTTCATTGGTAGTAATTATGAGCAATTTATCACCAGATATCAATGTTGTTTGCCCTTTCGGAACAAAATATTTATTGTCTCGTTTGACCATCACGGCCAAGGTATGGTCAGGTAGAGGCATGTCCATTAACCGGCTTCCGTTTTGCAGTAAATCACCGGAAATTTCGATCTCGGTCATAGTCGATTTGATATCCTCGGCAAATTCCACATCGAAATCCTTAAATTCACTATTATCCACTCCTTCATGCGACAGGCCCAGCCAATTAGAAACCTGGATGAGCGAAGTGCCCTGTATTAATAACGACATCAAGGTGATGAAAAATACTACATTGAAGATAAAGTGCGAATTGGATAATCCTGCTGCTAACGGATAAATGGCAAAAATGATAGGTACGGCGCCTTTCAACCCGACCCAGGAAACGAAGAGTTTGTTGCGAAAAGGCATTTTGCGGAAGGGTAGCAACGAGATGAATACACTCAACGGGCGCGAACCTACAATCATAAACGCACCAATCAACAGGCTAACCCCGGCGATGGGTAATAATTCATTCGGATTGACTAATAGTCCCAAAGTGAGGAACATCACAATTTGACTAAGCCACGCTAATCCGTCGAAAACCCTGATGGAAGTGCGTTTATGTACGATCTTGGCATTACCGATGATCAACCCGGCGAGATAAACAGCCAGGTAACCATTGCCGCGGAGAAAATATGTTGCCGAGAAAATGAATATTCCGCAGGTAAATAATAATACCGGATAAAACGAGTCGTTGTCGAGGTTGATTTTGTTGATAAGCCATACAGCAGCTTTTCCAAACAGGTAACCAGCCCCAGCGCCAACGATAAATTGCAAAAAGAATGAAAACACTGCGTTCCCGTATGCAGCAGCGCCGGCTTGGTCGTCGGAGATCAATTGGATCAATACAACGGTCAGCATATAGGCCATTGGGTCGTTGCTACCACTTTCAAGTTCAAGCAACGGTTTGAGGTGGTTTTTCAACCGGACACCTTTTCCGCGCAAGATGGCGAATACGGAAGCCGAATCGGTAGAAGACATCACGGAGGCAAGTAACATAGCTTCGAGGAACGAAATTGTAACACTCTCAAACCAGGCATTCACCACATAATAGATGAATATTCCGGTGATCAATGCTGTAAGTAATACACCCACAGTAGCCAATATTACGCCTTGTGCTGCAACAGGTTTAATCTCACTATACTTTGTGTCAAGTCCGCCTGAAAACAAGATAATACACAATGCCACAGTACCGATAGTTTGCGACATATCGTAGTTTTCGAATTGAAACCCTAGACCTCCCGAGCCAAAAATCATTCCCACACATAAGAACAGCAATAATGCCGGCACTCCGAAACGGGTTCCCGCTTTGGTAGCAAAAAGACTGACTAAAAATAGGATAGAGGCAAAAAAGAGTAACGATTCGATGGATAGATGCATATGAGAATGAATTATATAGTCGCAACAACGAAAGACAAAAAATGTTTATAAAACAACATTGGGGTGCTGTAAGATACAACAACCCCAATGTACGATATTTAATTCGGTTTGAACAAGTGGGCTACCGACTCGACCCAATTTTTGAAACCCTCGTCTCTGATATGCTTCAACAGCATACTAACATCTTCCGGACAGCAGGTGATCCTCTGAACCTGTGTCATCCTTTCGGTTTCGTTTTTTTCGTACAAAACCGATAATGCTAAAAGTTTAGCATATTTTTCATCTGAACTCATTTTTCTACTTTTAATGAATTAGTTCATAATATATGACTAAAGAGATAATTGACACCAGCCAGTAATGCAGCCATCGCAAGCGAAAAGATCAACATTACTTTCCAATAACTGGTATGTTTACCTGTTACTTTTCCTTCTTCCAGATTCGGATTCAATTCTTTTTCCATGATAATTTGATTTTATTGATAAACGAAATAATAATTATTGTATTGATTGCATACAATAACCTTTACAACAAGGTAACACCATGCGGAAACATCAAAGGGATGTCATCCATTTGGCATGTCGTAAGCGTACAACATGCTCATTCATAAAATCAAATACGGAACACGCAGTCGAATATGTAGGTAGGTATAATGGATAGTGGAAAAGCTATTTCCACCGATTGTTTTTGCAAAATTTCGGACTCTTGGTTTATCTCTGCAGCCAGTAATCCCCCACATTCAAGATTAAATACGGTAACTGTACGGTACTGGCCTAATTCACACTTGCCATTGGCTGCCTGATAATTTTTGTTGACGGCTAAGCTTTCCGGTAGATTAATTGTTGCTTGTTTGGTATGATTATATTGATATTCTTTTTCCAGATCCAGCATAGGCGCCAAAGAGGAAAAAAATATGAAAATAACCAACATCGACCATGCTGTTAGTTGATTTTTAGGCGAATATGTATCCTTAAAATGCATAGAAAACGACAATTGGTACAAATATATGAATTTTTATGATTACTTGGTGTAATTTGTTGAAAATAGTTTTGGAACTTTTAAAGAAAGATGATGGAATTAATCGACCATAAAATTGATCTGATAAATCATGTTTTTAGGTATTGTAATTTTACTTTGTTTTGTTTTTTAGAGGAATTATTTTCAGTATGTTATTTGTTCTTTGTGGAATTATAATTCAATCGATTAAATCATTGTCGGGAAATTTACCTGTTTTTTAATATTTTTACGCAAAATCAATATAGTGAATAGGCATGGTTTGTGTTTATTATTATTGCTTTAAACCAATAAAATGAAAGAGGCGATTGTTTTAGCCGGTGGGTTGGGAACACGCTTACGGAGCGTTGTGTCCGATGTTCCCAAGCCAATGTCGGGTATCGACGGGAAACCGTTTTTGGAGATATTGTTGCGGCAATTGTCTCTTTTTGGATTTACGAAGGTTGTTTTATCAGTAGGTTATCTGCACGAAGTTATTCAAGACTATTTTGGGCATTCGTTCGGTACTATGCGGTTAGATTACTGCGTGGAAGATGCGCCGTTAGGAACGGGTGGCGCTATCGCCCGTTCGTTGCAACAAACCGGTTCCGACGAAATATTAGTAGTTAATGGCGACAGTATCCTTTTAGCTTCTTTGGAATATTTTCATGAATTTCATCGTAGCCGGAAACAACCTGCGATCAGTATAGCACTGAAGGCAGAAAAAGATTTTGACCGGTATGGCGCGGTATTGCTCGACGGTGACCGGATTGTCCGCTTTGACGAAAAAAGGTATGTCAGCGATGGAGTATTCAATGCCGGACTGTATTGGCTTCATGCATCCGTCAGAGACTATCTTGAGAAACTTCCCGTACCTTTTTCCTTCGAAAAGGAAGTGCTCGAAAAACAAATTTTCCCATTGTATGGATGTGTTTTTCATGATTATTTCATTGATATCGGTATTCCTGAAGATTACGAACGGGCACAAACCCGGTTAATTCCTGCTTTTGAACGCTATGCAACACAGTACACCGTGTAATTATTGTGCTTTGTTCCTCGATCGTGATGGGGTCATTAACCGTCAGGTAGTTGGTGATTATGTCCGTAGCCTGTCACAGCTTGAAATATTACCAGGCGCTGTTGAGGCTATTGTCCGGCTGGGCGTCGTTTTTCGTTATATCATCGTAGTCACCAACCAGCAGGGCATTGGTAAAGGTTTGATGAACGCTGCTGAGGTGGAAGTGATTCATGATCATATCATAGGGAAAGTACAGGAAGCCGGTGGCAAGATCGACAGAATATATTATTGCTCCTCGCTATCCTCGGATAATGATCCCAACCGGAAACCGGGCATTGGAATGGGATTACAGGCCAAATACGATTTCCCGGATATTGATTTCGGTTGTTCGTTAATGGTGGGTGATAGCTTGTCGGATATACAATTTGCCGAAAGATTGGGAATGCGACATATTTTTGTTACCAACGGAAAACCGGTACCCTATGGCGTGGATTGTTTTTGTAACACACTGGCAGATGTACCGGGCATGTTGCATCTTGCTCGCTAAATATTACAGATGTTCCAGGAGTTGTTCCATTTTCATTCCTCGCGACCCTTTCACAAGAATCGTTTTTCCCTGTGGCTGGTGAAGGATTAACCACTGTTTGAGCACGTCCAAATCAGCAAAAGCACGGATTCCGGGAATACCTTTTGCTGCATCGAAAAAATACTTGCCGGCTACCATACTTTCTATGTCCGGATGGGCAAGGAGCAGGTCGATAATGAGACGGTGTTCCTTTTTAGCGGCATCGCCCAGTTCGAACATATCACCTAAAATGGCTAATTTCGGCCCTTGTATCCGTTCAAAGAAGTTGAATAGCGATTCCCTCATGCTTGTAGGATTAGCATTGTAATAATCGAGCAGAAGCTGATTACGGGTTGTCTGGATAATCTGCGAACGATTATTTTGTGGTTCATACCCGGCAATCGACGAAACGATCATATCTGACGGAATACCAAAATAACTGCCGATACAAGCTGCTGCCAGTACATTCTCAAAATTGTATGCGCCAGCCAGGTGTGTAGCTACTTCATGGGATTGGTTATTGATGTCCAATTCCATCAGCAGATATGGAGACGCAGCCACAACTTTTCCGTGACAAACTGATGATTCGGCGCCATAACCGACAACCGTCGTATGAATGTCTTTCAGCATGTTGGTCAATACCGGATTAGTTTCGTTAAAGAAAATAAGTCCGTTATGGCTTTCCAGATGATCGTATAATTCTTTTTTTGCCCGTTTTACACCATCTTCACCTCCGAATCCTTCCAGATGAGCCTTCCCGATGTTGGTGATCAATCCGTGTGTAGGAAGGGCAATGTTGCATAAGTTCTTGATTTCACCCTGGTGATTGGCGCCCATCTCGATTACAGCTATTTCGGTTTGCTGCGATATATCCAAGATGCTAAGCGGAACGCCGATGTGGTTGTTAAAGTTACCCGAAGTGGCATGTACCCTGAACTTGGATGACAATACATGTTTTACTAATTCCTTGGTCGTAGTTTTTCCATTGGTTCCGGTAATAGCAATAATGGGAATGTCCAATTTTTGCCGGTGTACGCGTGCCAGATCCTGCAAGGTGGTCAATACGTCGTCGACTAGTATGCATCGATCATCTGTAGCAACATCAGGGCGGTCAACTACTGCATACGTACATCCATCATCCAATGCGCGGGCAGCAAAATCGTTTCCATCGAAGTTATCACCTTTCAAGGCGAAAAAAATGTTCTTTTCGCCAGCCATTCGCGAATCGGTGGTTACTTTGGGATATTGAATGTATCGTTGGTATAAATCGTTGAAGTGCATTTCCTGTTATTGATCTGTTTAATAGTGGTATTGAAAAGAAAAAAGGGGCAACGCCCCTTTTAAATTTTTATTGTGTTGGTATCTTATGCCGGGAACTTTGTGCGCCGACTCTTGTCATGGCACAGCGGAACCCGATATCATCACGCGATTGGGTTTCGTCCAGATAACGCCGTGTACCGGGACTCAGCCAATACAGACGATCTCTCCACGAACCTCCTTTGTATACCCGTATATGGTCATTGATCAATGTCACATCCGCACCGTACATGCGCTCCGAACCAGCCGTCTTGGCGCTTTCATCTGCATAGTCAATTGTTGAGCCGGGATCACCGTCTTCATAGTTCCGATAATCAGACTTGGTAAACTGGCGGCGTTGGCTCAAGGCATCTTCTTCCTTAATAGGCACATATTTCATATGACCCAAACTATCCTTTTCAACAGGAGAGCCTGTTTCGTCCACTTCCAATACTTTGAAAACGTTACCACGGAAAGGGTTGAAATCCTCGACATCTTCGGAACTCATCGGGCGGTATACGTCCAATACCCATTCATTGACATTACCTGCCATACAATACAATCCGTAATCGTTCGGCCAGAAAGACAATACAGGTAAAGTCGTGCTACCGGCATCGTTCAATGCACCTGCAACACCCATCATATCACCGCGCCCACGTTTGAAGTTAGCCAGCATCGTACCGCGGTACTTCTTTTCGTGATTACGGTTTACATCGCCATTCCATGGATAAATTCTTCTTTCGTAAATTCTTTCGTCATACGAATTACCAATCAGGGCAAGGGCGGCATATTCCCATTCAGCTTCGGTCGGTAGCCGGTATTTTGGCAATAAAATTCCGTCTTCCAGCATCACACGCCTTTCTTCTTTATTGGGATCCATGCTGGGGAGGTTTTGTTTGACCACACCTTCATATTGCCCGTTCAGATAAGCGTCTGTATTGAAATTGTTTTCATCCTTTTGGTTGGGATCGTTTTCGAGGATACCTTCACGGATCATGATCATTTCATTAACCCGGTCGCTTCTCCAGAGGCAATAGTCATTAGCCTGTATCCAACTTACGCCTACTACGGGATAACTATTGTATGACGGATGGCGCAAATACATTTCAACCAAAGGTTCGTTATAAGCGAGCTTACTCCGCCAAACCAAAGTGTCGGGCAATGCTTTACGGTATACTTCCGGATAGGTAACATATACGCGGCGCAGCCAGTGCAGATATTCCTTATAATCTACATTGGCAATTTCCGTTTCGTCCATATAAAATGATTCCACCGTAACGCGACGCGGTGCATTGTTCCAGTCAAACATAACGTCCTGGGCAACACGTCCCATCGTAAAGGTTCCACCTTCGATAAAGACCAAGCCCGGACCTGTTTCCTGTTCGGCAACATGTTTTACTTCATATCCTCCGTAATCGGGATCGTTATAATTCCATCCCGTTTTTTCTGACTTTTCTTTCTTACCCTTAAATAAGCCGCAGGAAGAAATGCAGAACACTGATATTAAAAGCAGTACAATAAATGAAAATCTATGAGTCATTTTACTAATTTATTTTCGGTTCAAAGGTAAACATTATTCAATTAATAACGAGCAAATAACATTATATTTTTAAAAACTATATTTCGAGCATTTTATTGTTCGCATTTTCTTTTTTGGATGGATCTTCCATGCCAACGTGATTTCGTGTGCACCGGTTCCGGGAAATTCTCCTTTCATGTGTGCCAACTTGTAATCGTAATTATATACGATTCTGTAGTTAATTTGTTCCAATCCAATCAAAAAAATTATCGATTCCGGTTCAAATCCAGAGGCTGCTCGTACCCAGATTCCCGCAAATACAGGCTCATACGCAACGTTTAACCCCAACGAAAATAAATTTTGATATTGTTGTTGGCGGAAATGAAATCCGGGAGAAAAAACAATTTTCCGTTTGTCATATTTACCGAATCGCACAGGAAAATAGGAAATAAAATGAGCGCTCAGGCTTAAAGGTGTACGTTTCTGATTGATTTCGGACAGGGTTTCGGTCGGTCCGTTCAGGTGATGGGCGGCTATTCCGACACTGTATCTATCCGAATAATTGGCCACTACACCTACTGCAAAGTCAGGAAAGATTGCAGAACGATCGGAAAGCACCTCTGCACTTCCGCTACCGGTATATGGATTCTGATCGGGAAGCGTAAGCCCTGCAGCATTTAAAGCTCGTTGTACCACAGCTACCTGTAAGCCCGGCGACAAAGTGATATCATTTGATAACTTAAACTGGTAATTATAAAATAGCTCGGCCGAAGTGCGTGAGTAAACCCCGCCAGCTACGTCGCGGTATACCTGTAAGCCAACGCCGCTATTGATGGATTGGATTTTTTGGTCGTAAGAAGCAAAATAAGTGACATAGGCATTATCCATCAACCGCCATTGATCACGAAATCCGGCTGCTACTTTTATATAATCGTTGATCCCTGCCAAACCGGGATTGACATATAATCCATCAAACATGAATTGCGAATAAACGGCATCCTGCCCTTTAGCAGGAAACGCCAACAGGCATTGTATCATACATACAATGACGGCACAACGGAAAGTTAAACCTTTATCCTGTTTTGCACTCATAAAAGCTTTTTGCTTTTTTCATTCATAAACATAAACACTTGTACGTTTTTTGATGCAAAAGGTTTTATTTTTGCATGAGATTATTTAATAACACCTTGTATTGAAAAACGGTTTTTTTGCCATTTTGTTGTTTCTGGTTTCGACTTTGAACGTATACGCTGAAAGTAACTCATCGTCGGTATTGGCTTCGGGCGAGTGGTACAAAATATATACCAAACGGGACGGGGTTTATCGCATTACGTGGTCTGAATTACGTGGCCTGGGGCTTACCGATCCTGCCAATGTGAGGATATACGGATGGGGCGGAACGATGCTACCCGAAACAGCCGATAAAAATTATGACGCCGATCTGGAGGAAATACCTATCCGGATGGTCTCCAAGACAGCAGGTGTATTTGCTGATGGCGATTATATTCTTTTTTACGGACAAGGTCCTGCCGTTTGGAAATATGACGAGGGAACCCAAACATTTACACACTCCGTTCATTTGTGGGATAATCAGGCCTGTTATTTCATCACATCGAAGGCTGGAGGAAAACGGATCGTAACGGAAACTGTACCTCAACAACCGGCGAAACAAACTGTTACTACATTTGATGAACATCTTTATCATGAGTGGGAACATACCAGCATGATCCGGTCGGGAAGGCAATGGTACGGGGAACAATTCTGGAGCGATTCCTTATCGCGTAATTTTTCATTTTCTGTTCCCGACATAGATATGAGTATGCCGGCGTTGTTGGATGTTGCTTTTGTGGCAAGGAGTAGTTTTACATCTTATCTGAAAGTGGAATATGACGGACAACAGATTGCCAATCAGATATTACCTTCTGCTTCCGGACAACAGACTGCGGCCGCGGTGTCGTTTTCGACTCCGCCATTTAATGTTGCATACGACCAGGTGGCGGTGAAGCTGACACTCAATCAGAATGGGAACACCAATGCGCAAGGTTGGCTGGACTATCTCAGGCTTCATGTCCGGCGGAAACTGAACATGGCGCAACCGCAGCTTTTTTTCAGGGACAGTCATTCGGTGGGCGAGGGGCAGATCGCCGCTTTTCAGATAAGCGGGAGCAATGTCAATACGCAAATATGGGATATTACCGATATGCATCAGATCAAACAGATGGATGTTTCGCTGGCATCCGATGTTTTGAGTTTTACAGCCACTACGGACCATCTCCGCGAGTTTGTTGCTTTTGATCTTTCCACCGGCTTGCTAAGTCCAATATTCCCGGATAAGGATCAACATGTCGATAATCAGGATCTGCACGCAATGAATCAGTTGGATATGGTGATTGTTTCTTATCCCGGTTTTACAGATGCAGCGCAACAACTGGCTGCCTTGCACAGGGAAAGGGAAGGTCTGGCGGTGGAAGTGGTCACCACCGCGCAGGTGTATAACGAATTTTCGTCAGGGAAACAGGATCCTGCCGCCATCCGGAATTTCATGAAAATGTTGTATGAAAAAACACCGGCGTCACGGTTGAAATACTTGTTACTGATGGGCGACGGTTCGTTCGACAACAGGTCGATCATGGTGAACAGCGGGAGAACGACAGTCAATACCAATTATGTTGTTACTTATCAATCGGATGAATCGTTGCATACGACCCAGTCCTATGTGTCTGACGACTATTTCGGAGTATTGGACGATGGCGATGCGATCAAGGGAGGGAGGCTTAGGATAGGAGTTGGCCGTCTTCCTGTGCAGGCAACAGAAGATGCCCAGGCTGCAGTCGATAAAATACGCCGGTACATGGATGGCCAATTCCAGGGTAACTGGCCCAACCTGATGGGATTGCTGGCCGATGATGAAGATCTTAACATACATACGTCACAGTCGGACAGCCTGGCAATTTATGTCAACGACTACCATCCCCAATATGCAATCGATAAGCTGTATTTCGATGCTTTTCCACAGGTGGTTACTGCCGACGGGCATCGTTATCCCGAAGTGGCCCAGCGGTTGGATGACCTCCTGAACAGGGGATGCCTGTTGGTGAATTATGTCGGGCATGGCAACGAAACAGGATTGTCCGAAGAAAGGGTGGTGAATACTACCAGTATCAGCAAATGGAGTAATAAAATTTATCCGCTTTTCGTAGTGGCTACCTGCGAATTTGGTCGTTACGATGAATATTCAAAAACTTCCGCAGGCGAAATGCTTGTTCTTAAGCCGGATGGCGGAGGGATTGCTTTGCTGACAAGTACCCGTTTGGTTTATTCCAGCCAGAACTTTGATTTTAACAAACGGTTTTTCCGGGCCTTGTTCACACGTTTACCGGGAGAAGGTCAGTACCGGTTGGGCGATGTGGTGAAGATCGCCAAAAATAATTCGGCTGCAAGTGTTAATAAATTGTGTTTTACATTGCTGGGCGATCCGGCATTACAAATTCCCGTTCCGGTGAACGATGTCCGTACGGTTTTCATTAACGGGAAGCCTGTCTCCGAACCTCTGGATACATTGAAAGCCAACAGTAAGGTGACTATCAAGGCGCAAGTTACCGATAAAATGGGACAGGTATTGACCGGATTCAATGGAGTGGTTTATATTTCGTTGTTTGATAAACCGAGGGAAGTTGCAACATTAGATAATGACGGTAATTCCAAGCCTATGAAGTTTGAAACCCAGACATCGGTTCTGTACAAAGGGAAAGCTCAGGTCAGGAACGGGGAATTTGAACAGACTTTTATCATGCCCCGGGACATTAATTACCAGTACGGTTTTGGAAAGATCACTTATTATGCCTGTTCGGATGATGACGCGGCCTCAGGAGCATTTGCGGGCGTGACCGTTGGCGGGACGGAACCAGCCATTGACGATCAGACGGGCCCGGAAATCAAGTTATTTATAAATGATACTTTTTTTCGCGATGGTGGTATTACCGATCAGAATCCATTGCTGATAGCGCATCTTTCGGATGAAAACGGTATCAATACAGCCGGAGAAGGTATCGGTCACGACATTACCGCGGTATTAAGCAATGATCCGTCAACAATTTATTACCTCAACTCGTATTATGAAGCCGAATTGGACGACTATCGCAAAGGAACGGTCGCCTACCGTTTCTCCAACCTGCCCGTTGGCGACTACGAATTGACGTTCACCGCATGGGATGTGGTCAATAATCCTTCGCAGGCAAGTATCCGTTTCCGGGTTACCACATCCGGCGTTCTACAGATCAGTAACTTGTACAACTATCCGAACCCGTTCTCGGACTGTACAAACATCTATTTTGAATATAACATGCCCGACGTAACGATTGATGTGGAGGTACAAATATTCGATATGTCGGGCAGGCAACTTCGCTCCATCAAGCAATCCATCCGTTCGGACGGCTATACTTCCGGTATATTTCAATGGGACGGATCTGATGCAAACGGTAACAGAATGAACGCAGGAATGTATCCATACCGGGTTATTCTCCGGAATCCCACCGGACAAGTAGTCAAAGAAACATCAAAAATGTTGTTGCTCCGGTAAGATTGTAGGTCAAGCGCAAAAAGTTGTTGGTGTAGAATTCTTACATTTGTTTATGTATTGACAGGCAATTATTTAGTTGGTGGCCAGCCGGTAGAACTGCAAATTGAAACTGTAAATATGGATTTGAAAACATAATACGAATGGAAAAATGGATTTGAGAATAAGACAAGCCGAAAAATCTGACATCGTTGAAATTACAAAACTTTTCTACGAAACGATACAGGCTGTAAATTCAAGAGATTATCCACAAGATGAAATTGACGATTGGAGTTCTTGGCACACGGACTTTGAAAAGTGGAATGCAACAATTGTAGAGCAATATTTTATTGTGGCGATTCTTGACAATAAAGTTGTAGGATTTGGTTCTTTAGCGACAGACGGTTATTTGGATTTTATGTTTGTACACAAGGACTATCAAGGACAAGGTATTGCAAGTCGATTGTTATCAGAACTTGAAACGAAAGCGATTGAACAGGATAATCAGGTAATTTATTCAGAAGTCAGTATTACTGCAAAAAAGTTTTTTGAAAACCACGGATTTGTAGTAAAACGAAAGCAACTAAAAAAATCGCGGGACAAAGAATTGGAAAACTATTATATGACAAAAAACGTGAGATGACAATTGACAATGAACGACATAAATGCCGAGCCGCAAGAGAGCATGCGAGACG
Organism: Bacteroidales bacterium; assembly: GCA_031551645.1. Classification (GTDB taxonomy): domain Bacteria; phylum Bacteroidota; class Bacteroidia; order Bacteroidales; family UBA4181; genus JAIRLS01. Next base: position 32,958 of record JAVBNI010000124.1, read on the forward strand.
TTCGCAAGGAAGCATGCGAGATGTTCGCAAGGAAGCATCCAAGAGGTTCGTAAGGGGGCATGCGAGATGTTCGCAAGTCTATACAATCTCTTAGTACAGATTTTTGGGGTGATGTGTCTGCGTTAAATGATTGACGATTGATCATCCAATGTCGTTTAGTAACACTGACAAAATTCCCAGTCCTGGTGATCATGCCATGTGAGAAATTCAATAGCCGCGAAGGATATTTCACCTTTGCGGCTATTATTTTAAAAATCACTTGAAAATTACCGTTTTAAAGACAATGTGATATCACATGTTTTAATTGTTAATGATCACTTTCTTCCCATACAATTCGGTTTCTTTCTGTTGCGCATAGGCTTTGCTGATCGCTTCCGGCGAAGGCTGTTTTCCTCCGACACTGATCTGAACCTTACCGGGTTCTACGCAACGTTGTGCCAAAGCGTCGATCACCGAGAAATTTTCCGGAGACAGTTCAAATTCAACATTCTTCGACTCTCCCGGTTTAAGCGCTACACGTTGAACACCCTCTAATGAACGGAGCGGAACCGAAATAAATGATCCAAGGTGGGATACATACAGTTGGACAACTTCTTCGCCCTCGCGTGCGCCTTTGTTGGTAACTGTGACACTTACCCTGGCCGTTTCGCCGGTTTTGACAGTTGCCGGAACCGATATATTTGAATATTCGAACGTGGTGTAACTCAATCCGTGACCAAATTCGAACAATGGTTTTCCTGTGAAATAGCGATAAGTGCGCTCTTTCATGCTATAATCCTCATAAGGAGGCAAATCATTATCGCTGGCGTAGAAAGTAACCGGTAAACGTCCCGAAGGATTGTAATCGCCGAAAAGTACATCTGCCAACGCTGTTCCGGCATCCTGTCCGCCATACCAGGCATTGATAACCGCCGGCAGGTTGTCGCTTTCCCATTTTACGGCAAGGGCGCTTCCGGTAAGCATTACAAATACAACCGGTTTACCCATTGCTTTCAAGGTTTTGAGCATTTCAGTCTGGCTTGCGGGAAGGGCAATGGATGTCCTGTCGCCTTTATTGAATCCGGGAACGAGTACAGGCATTTCTTCACCTTCGAGCGAAGGCGAAATACCGCCGACAAACACGATGACATCTGCCGTTTTCACTTGCTCGGCTAATGCTTTAGGATCGCTTTTTTCGCGGGTTACGGTAGCAAGGCTTACTCCGCCGCCTTCATTTTCCTGGGCAAACTCGAAACGCAGTTTGTAACTTTTTCCTGCCTTGACGGAAATACGACATTGCTCAACACGTGCTTCCTGATAATTGAAACGGTCAATAACCTTGCTATCGTCGACAAACAGACGGAACCCGCTGTCGTCACTGGTAAGCTCGAAAACAATGTTACCATCCTTTTTGGGAGTAAGAACACTTGTCCAGCGGGCTGCTACCATCCCAGCCTTCAGGTTGGTCAATATCTTATGCTGGTTGGTACCGAAAAAGTCGATATTCTTTTCGTATTGAACAAACATCGGTTTGCCTTCAAATTTTTTGTTGTTGAAGTATTCGGCTTTGAAGCCTTGCTTACCATCGGCTTTCAATATTGAACCGAGATCTACGGGGATCGAAATCGTATCGCCTGTGAGGCTGACACCCTGATGGTAGATTATTTTGGTTTTCTTTCCTACTTTCTGGCGGATACCTTCCAACGGTGTAACGATATATGCCGGCGAACCGTTGTAATTAGCCAACAGGCAAGTCGGATTATCGGCATTGGGGCCGATAACAGCAATTGTCTTGATATCCTTTTTCAACGGAAGGATTTGATTTTCGTTTTTCAACAATACAATGGATTTACGCGCCATTTCGAGCGATTGTTCGCGGCTTCGTGCCGATCCGACGGTAGAATAGGGAATGGTGCTGTAAGGTACGCGGCTGTCAGGATCAAACATCCCCAGTTTCATACGTGCGGTAAAAAGACGCTTCACAGCAATGTCGATTTCCGATTCTTGGATATCTCCCCGTTTGACAGCTTCCAGCAACGCCCTGTAACTTCCTCCGCATTCCAGGTCGGTTCCGGCAATAACTGCTGTAGCAGAAGCAGCAGCGGCATCGGCTGATGTTTTATGTGTCCGGTAGAAATTGTTGATGGCGCCGCAGTCGGACACAACGTATCCTTGAAATCCCCAACGGTTACGAAGTATATCCACCAGCAGTTCGTCGCTTCCGCAACACGGTTCGCCTTCAAAACGATTGTAGGCACACATCACTGAGTAGGCATTTCCGGATTTAATAAGCTTTTCAAATGCGGGCAGATAAGTGTCCCATACATCCCGTAAGGGAGGACGGGCATCGAAATTGTGACGGTTATATTCAGGACCGCTGTGAACGGCATAATGCTTGGGTGTAGCAACAGTTTTCAGATATTTGGAATCATTGCCCTGCAATCCTTTAACGAAGGCAACACCCATCTCGCCTGTAAGGTAAGGATCTTCGCCGTAGGTTTCCTGTCCGCGTCCCCAGCGTGGGTCCCGGAAAATATTGATATTGGGCGTCCAGAAAGTCAGGCCGTGATACTGGCTGTGGTCGCCGTTGGCAATGGCGTGATGGTACTTGGCGCGGGCCTCGTCCGAAATGACAACAGCCGTGCGGTACATGGCATCTTTGTCGAACGTAGCAGCCAAACCTATTGCTTGCGGGAAAACAGTTGCAATGCCGGCGCGCGCTACCCCATGGAGGCATTCGTTCCACCAGTTGTAAGCAGGAATACCCAACCGGTCAATGGCCGATGCGCCATGCATCATCTGGCTGACCTTTTCTTCGAGGGTCATGCGGCCGACCAGATCATTCACTCTTGCATCAATGGATAAATCCGGGTTACGGAAAGGATAATCCTGTGCCGTAACGAATAACGATGAGCTTAAAAATAAAAACAGAAGGATAGAAAAAAATCTCATTATGATAAAAATTAAGGTTATATAATTGTTTTGATTGTGTAAATCAAGGTTTTTGTGACAAAAAATAAGAATTAACCAGTCATCTCAAAATACAAAGAAGGATAAACTCGCTTAATATACATCTTAACAAATGTATTAAAATTTATTGGGATTCGCTTGTATGTTGCAAATATGCAAATTTTTCTTCGTTTGTCCAAAATTGGTAACGATTGTTGCATATCACTTAAACCGTCAAAATTAACTACTTTTGCATCCGTCATTTTTTGAGCAGAATCATATAAGTGATTGAATATTGATAATTGAAAATTCAAGATTCGAATAATCAATGTTAAACACGTATTTGAAGACGTCGATCAAATAGGCGAAAGTACTTAAATCATCCATTTGCTTTGGAACAGAAAAATTCCATCATTGTTAAGGGCGCACGAGTCAATAATTTAAAAAATATTGACGTTTCCATCCCGCGTAATCAGCTTGTTGTTATCACCGGATTGAGCGGTTCGGGAAAATCATCGTTAGCCTACGATACCATCTATGCCGAGGGGCAACGCCGTTATGTGGAAAGCCTGTCCTCGTATGCGCGGCAGTTCCTGGGACGTATTCACAAGCCCGAAGTCGATTTCATACACGGCATTCCACCGGCCATAGCTATTGAACAAAAGGTCAATACCCGAAACCCGCGTTCCACAGTGGGTACGTCTACCGAAATATACGATTACCTGAAATTGCTTTTTGCCCGTATCGGCATCACTTATTCGCCCGTTTCCGGCGAAGTGGTCAGGAAAGATACGGTAACCGATGTGGTCAACTATATCCTTTCGTTGCCGGAAGGTACCAATGCATTGATTTTGTACCCGTTCAACGAACATCAGAAAACCAATTTCGCCATGTATCGCGAAATCCTGATCACTCAGGGTAGTAGCAGGATAGAGATCAACGGCGAAATATCCCGCCTGGAAGAAATCCCTGCCAAGACGAAATTCGCCACCAAAGATGCAGTCAACCTGGTGATCGATCGTATCCGCGTGGTACACGATGAAGAGTCGTCAGCCCGGTATGCGGACTCGGTGCAAACGGCTTTCAACGAAAGTGACGGACGTTGTATGATCCGGGTGATGGATGGTCAATCGTCCGTAAAAGAATTCTCGAATCGTTTCGAACGCGACGGGATACTTTTTGACGAGCCCAACGAGCATATGTTTAGTTTCAACAGCCCGTACGGCGCGTGTCCGCGATGCGAGGGATACGGTAAAGTGATCGGTATTGACGAGGATCTGGTGATCCCGGACAAAAGCCTGTCTGTATATCAGGATGCCGTGGCTTGCTGGAAAGGCGAAAGCATGAGCGCATGGAAAGACAAACTGGTATACATGGCCGATCGTATCGATTTTCCGATACATAAGCCATACAACGAATTGACTGAGAAACAACTCGACATTTTGTGGCACGGGACCCGCGGTTTCGGAGGTATAGATGGTTTTTTCAAATATCTGGACGAAAATAAGTATAAGATTCAATATCGTGTGATGACGGCGCGCTACAGCGGAAAAACCACTTGTCCCGACTGTAAAGGCGGACGCTTGCGCAAAGAGTCGACTTATGTGAAAGTGAACGGACGAACCATTAATGAACTGGTACTGCTCCCTATTGACGAATTACAAGAATGGTTCGGGACGATCAAGTTGAACGAGTATGAACAAAAAGTAGCGCAACGCATTCTTACCGAAATCACCAACCGCCTCGAATATCTCAATCAGGTAGGATTGCGTTATCTGACGCTTAACCGTTTGTCGTCTACTTTGTCGGGAGGAGAGGCACAACGGATCAACCTGGCTACGTCGTTGGGAAGCAGCCTGGTCGGTTCGCTTTATATTCTGGACGAGCCAAGCATAGGGCTGCATCCGCGCGATACGGCGCAACTGATCGGCGTCCTGAAAAAGTTGCAGGCATTGGGCAATACGGTACTGGTGGTGGAACACGATGAAGAAATGATGCGCGCTGCCGACCGGATTATTGATATTGGCCCGTTGGCGGGACGTTTGGGTGGCGAGCTGGTATTCGAAGGCAGTTGCGATGAGTTGGTGAAATCCGATAGAAGTTTAACCGCAGCTTATCTGACAGGCCGGGAACAGATTGCTCTTCCGGCCCGGCGACGTAAATGGAACAATTTTATCGAAATCTCAGGAGCACGTGCCAATAATTTGAAAAATATAACCGCACGTTTTCCGTTGAATATTCTCTGTGTGGTAACAGGAGTCAGCGGTTCAGGCAAGTCTACGCTGGTGCACGACATCCTGTATGCCGCTCTTGCACGGCGCATCAATGGTGTAAGTGAAGAGCGCGCCGGCGCTTTTGACAAATTCTCGGGTGACATCAGTCAACTCAAATCCATCGAATTTGTCGACCAGAATCCGATCGGACGTTCATCGCGTTCCAATCCAGTGACATACAGTAAGGCGTATGATGAAGTGCGTAAGCTTTATTCGGAACAGCCGCAATCCAAATATAATGACCTGAAACCGGCGCATTTCTCATTCAACGTGGAGGGTGGCAGGTGCGAAGAATGCCAGGGTGAAGGCGAAATCACGGTCGAAATGCAGTTTATGGCCGATGTGAAACTGGAATGCGAAGCATGTCATGGAAAAAAATTCAAGGAAGAGGTATTGGAAGTAACTTATCAGGGAAAGAATATTTATGATGTGTTGGAAATGACGGTTGACGAAGCCATCGAGTTTTTCGGAAAAAACAAATCAACTCCCGAAAAAAAGATCGTGGAAAAATTGAAACCATTGTCGGATGTGGGATTGGGTTACGTCAAACTGGGACAGTCATCCAGCACATTGAGCGGCGGTGAAAGCCAACGTATCAAACTGGCTTCTTTTATATCGCGCGAGAACAACAGTCAACCAACTTTGTTTATCTTTGATGAACCCACCACCGGTTTACACTTTCATGATATCCGGAAATTGTTGGATGCATTCAATATGCTGATCGAGAATAGACACAGTGTATTGGTGATCGAACACAATCCCGAAATCATCAAGTGTGCCGACTGGATCATTGATCTTGGGCCTGAAGGAGGGAAGGACGGCGGAACCATTGTGTGCGAAGGAACCCCTGAAACCATCGTGGCATGCGGAAATTCTTATACGGGACAATATTTGAAAGACAAGATTAAATAATTGAGAATTGAGAATTGAGAATTGAGAATTGAGAATTGAGAATTGAGAATTGCTGTCTTATCCTGAATACGGTTGACACTCAATCAGGAAAAAGATGTCAAGAATTCTGAAAAATGTGTATTTTTGAAAACCAGATCACATAAAATCCGACATATCATGAAAAATATTTTAGTGCCGGTTGATTATTCCGAAAATACGGCCAATACGATAAATGTAGCGTGTAGTTTTGCCAATCAACATCAATGTGGCGTCGTTCTGCTGCACTCTTATTTCGAAATGGCTTTAGCGCAGTCAATTAATACGGTTACGCCCGACGATATCATGCCTGTTATCGAACCTGATTTGGGCTATATTAAAGAGTACAGCGAAGAAGCCATGAAGGAGCTGGTACAGAAGACGGGAGAAAAATATCCGTCGCTTCAGATCAACTCATTGGTAACAGGTCTGGAACTGAAGGAAACTATTGAGGAGCAATGTAGCCAGAGTAATATTCTGATGATTGTGATAGGAGCTACCGGAAGAGGGAAAAAAGAGTCGTTTTCGGGAAGTACAGCTTCGTCGTTATTCGATTTTTCCCCGGTTCCCGTTCTTGCCATTCCCGACGAATACAAATATAAAGGAGAAAAACTGGGGAACATATTGTATGCTACCAATTTTGCAGAAGCAGCACAAACCGAAGTGAAATTTATCTTAGATTATTTCATCCGGGAGACAAACGTGTTGCATTGCTGTCACCTTCGTTTTTATGAGAATGACAGTCTGCTGGACGATGCGCAGATGGAAGTTCTCAGTAAGCCGTTTGATGAAGAAATTAAAGCAGGTGTTGTGACTTTTGAAATCATAGATACCAATGACACAGACGAAACCCTAAGTAATTTAGTAGAAACCCGGAAGATTGAACTGATCTCTTTCCATGAACATAACCGGGGGCTTTTTTATCATTTTTTCCATAAGTCTATAGCCAAGAAGCATCTCTACCAGTTTAATATTCCTCTTTTGGTTTTCAGGAAGTTTTAGATTCGACCATGACAGAACAAATATCTTCTCCCGTATACAAGCATGTTGTTGAAATACAAGTGCGGTTCAGTGATATCGACATGTTGGGGCACGCTTCCAACACGGTTTATCAAACGTATTATGATTATGGTAAACTGAATTATTTCGATACGGTGTTTGGTGAGATTATCTGGGAAGAATTAGCCATCGTCGGGGCGTCCATCAAAATAGACTATTTGAAACCTATTTATCTGAAAACCCGGATTGATGTGAAAACCCGTGTCTCCCACATCGGCAACAAAAGTATTACCTTCGAGCATTGTATTGTAGATCGCGACAACGGCGACATCATGTCTACCTGTACTGCCGTATTGGTCTGTTATGCGCCCAAACTCCACCAAAGTATACCGGTACCTCCGCAATGGCGGGAAAACATCCTTGCTTATGAAGGGCAAACGGATTTGAATTGACTTATAAGGTCTATTATCTGACACTGTCAAGTTTTACCGAACCCTGACAGTGTCTTCTACATTGATTTGCCGCTACTTGCTTCTGAAAAACAACTGCATCGGGACGCCTGAAAAATTGAATTTCTCACGTATTTTATTTTCCAGGAAACGCTTGTAAGGATCGCGGATATACTGCGGAAGATTGCAGAAAAATGCAAATGAAGGCGCCAACGTTGGTAATTGGGTAACGTATTTTATTTTGACATACTTACCTTTCACAGCAGGCGGATGGAGACTCTCGATCACCTGGAGCATCACTTCGTTGAGTTGGTGTGTGGGAATGCGCCGTGTACGGTTTTCAAATACTTCCATAGCGGTGTCGAGTACTTTTTGCAGACGCTGCTTGGTTACCACTGAAGTAAAAATGATGGGCACATCGGTAAACGGAGCGATCCGGTCGCGGATAGCTGCTTCGTATTGTTTGACGGAATGATTGTCCTTTTCGATCAGGTCCCATTTATTCACCAAAATAACAACACCTTTACGGTTACGTTGTATCAGCCGGAAAATATTCAGATCCTGGGCTTCTATTCCTTGTGTGGCATCGAGCATCAGCAGGCATACATCGGAATTTTCAATAGCGCGTATGGCACGCATCACCGAATAAAATTCAATATCCTCATTTACCTTGCCTTTTTTACGTAGTCCGGCCGTATCAATCAGGTAAAACCGGTGCCCGTATTTATTGTAAAGTGTATCGATGGTATCGCGGGTAGTCCCGGCAAGCGGGGTTACGATGTTGCGGTTTTCTTCGGTCAGCGCATTGATGAGTGACGATTTACCGACATTCGGGCGGCCAACGATGGTAATACGCGGTAGTTGTTCCGGATTGTCCTCTATCTGATTCTTTGCCGGAAAACGTTCAAGGATGATATCTAATAAATCGCCTGTACCACTGCCGTTGATAGACGATATGGTGCAATAATCGCCCATGCCTAACTTGTAAAATATGGTAGCATCATATTGCCGTTCGTTTGTGTCTACTTTATTGACAACCAGAATAATTTGCTTATTGGTACGCCGCAGGATGTCTGCAATTCCTTCTTCAAGATCGGTTATGCCACTGGTGACATCTACCAGGAAAAGAATAATATCTGCTTCTTCGATAGCCAACAGCACCTGTTTGCGGATCTCTTCCTCGAATATATCATCCGAATTGGTAATGTATCCGCCTGTGTCGATAATGGAAAATTCTTGTCCGTTCCATTCCACCTTCCCATAATGACGATCGCGGGTAACACCCGATTGCTCGTCAACAATGGCATCTTTGCGGCCTGTCAACCTGTTGAATAATGTGGATTTGCCCACGTTCGGACGGCCCACTATTGCTACTATATTACCCATAATGGCTCATTGATTTTAAGGCGCAAAGGTAATTTTTTATCGGGGATATCCGAAAGAAACAATTGATTCCGGCAGATAATCCTTATACAACTTTTTACATACGTCATATTTTGCAGAATCAGTAGCTCCGTTGAATCCAAAACCATTCCATTCGTAAGCCATCACCCTTAAGTTTCCGGCAGTTTTGTTGATGTTGATAAATGAATCGCCACGGTGCAAAGCGCATAATGTTTGATGGTCGCCGGGTGATATTTGCGCATCGATAAGTGGCCAGGACAATGCCGATCCGCGCCAGCGGGCATAAATACCTTGGTCGCCAATGCCGTATACATAAGGCCGCACGTCTGTTTCACCGTCCATATTCGAATAGTGTTTTTCGAGAACAAACAGGCTTTCCTGTTCGCCGTCGAATGTTGCAGCATTGAGCGAAACAACCGACATGGGAAGCGTTGTCCATGCCTTTTTGTCATTGAAGAAAGCTTGTAGCTGGAGATTGTATTTTTGATGCCCTGTTAGTGAAATGGGACGGAAAGTATATGCCCCGATCCGGAATAACCGGTTCGTTTTCGCAGGCGAAAACCCGTAATCGACTTCGGCTACTGTTTCCGGGTAAAAAGAATGGGATACGGTGCGTGTAATGACTCCTTTACAATATATTTTGCCCCGTTTGATACGGATATCCGCAATCAATCCCTCTTTGGTAGCCGGATATTTCTGATCGAACAGATGATTACCCAACGAAAAAAATACCGGTTTTCCCTTGATTATTTCCGGCGGTTGAACCACGTGAGGATGGCTTCCGATAATGACATCGGCGCCGTTTTCAATCAACCATCCGGCCGTTGCCCGCTGTTTCTTGTCCGGCCATTCGAGTAATTCGCTGCCCCAGTGTATGGATACGATGACCATGTTGGATAATGTCCGCGCCAACCGTAGTTTTTGCATCAGTTCTACCGATGGGATAGGGGTTGTCTTGATGTTTTTGCCAGGTATGACATTAATCGCTACTACGGAGATAACCACATCTTTGATTGTGAAAAATTGTGGAGATTGGTCAAATCCGACGGGCCGGATACCGTTGGCAACCAGTTCGTCCGATGTCCTTTTGATGCTTTGAGCGCCCAGGTCGCAACTGTGGTTATTGGCTATGGTGATGAGGTTGAAGCCGGCTTCGCGGAGCATGGATATATCGTTCCGCTTGATATCGAATGTAAGTGGTGTGGCGTTTTCAGGATTACTGTTGCTGTTGGAGGCATAATGTATCGTGTCGCTCACAGCGCCTTCCAGGTTTCCAGCAACAAGATCAGCCTGCTGAAACAATGGTTTCAAGTTTGTCCACGGCGATTCATTTTTCCGTTGATATTCTTCCCTTACATTTCTCGAAAGAAGTATATCGCCGGTAAAAAGGATACGGATTTCATCATCATGGGTACAACCGGCAAAGATGAATAGTAAAAAGAGTGTAATGTATTGTAAAATAATAATATGTTGACCCCATCTTGTGCAATTTGCAGCCCCGCGATTAATAATTGCAGTCGTGCGATTGAGAATTGCAGTCATACGATTAATAATTTCAGCCTTGCGATTAAAATATTCAGTCATGCAATTAAGAATTGTAATCATGCGATTAATAATTGCAGTCGTGCGATTAAAAATTGTAATCGTGCGATTAAGAATTGCAGTCATGCAATTAAGAATTGTAATCGTGCGATTAATAATTGCAGTCTTACAATTAAGAATTGTAGGTCTGTAATTACGATACATTTTTGAGTAATTAAACATACTTCAAATGACCCTGTCAGCAGCTTCGCAGCCTGACAGGTCGATGCGGAAGACCTGTCAAATGATGATAGACATCCATCAATAACCTCTTGATTCCGGGATACCCTTCTTAATAACATATGGCTTTACCCACGGCATGAGCTCCTGTTTATCCACACGTTCGCGCCATTCTTCATCGTTTAGGAACACATCTGAAATGAACTCATAATATGAATATATCGCGCCCCTGACAATTTGCCGGCGACCATAAAAGGGGACAATATGGTTCCATTCCATGGCGTTGCCCACGGCTACCATCAGGCAATCATTGGAGTCTCTATCAAGCGCCACATCAGCGATCTTAGGCATCGGGTCGGGTTCGGACAAAGCGTATTCTTCATTACCCAGGCTGCTGAAAATCAGAAAAAGGTGCTCGGCCATATTCGCAACCTGCATGATTTTCCGGTATTCCTGGCCGGTTAGTATTTCACCATGGCTTTCCTTTTTAGCGATTTCCCGGAAAATACGTACCTCGGCGGCTGCGTCGTTCAGTTTTTTGATAATGCCTTCGTACAGGGAGCTTTGCGCATCTGCGAGTACTGTTTCGTCGATCATTGTTTCGACATGGTGTACCATAGCATCAAATAGCCCGGCAATGGCCTCGAAGGTATACGGATCGGGTTCCACGCTTCCACGGGGTTCGCGTGCAATGAAAGTTTCGAAGCCACCTTCGCCGCTCTCAGCCGCACCCCGGTCATTTACCAGGATAGTGGCATGCCGGAGCGTAGCCCACGTGGCAAGTCCGGTTTGCAGGCGTTTGGCTTGCCATATGTTACGGTCTTTGGCGCCATTCCGTGAATGTACGGTATCGGCCCATTGTACAGCCATGGCATCCAACCACCGGTCGTATATATTTTCTCCTTTTTCCCGGCTTTCGCTGAAATTCTTTTTCAGTCGATTGATCACTTTCTGCAAATTCGGATACTTTTCGTAATCGCTTTTCATCATATTTTCGGCGAAACTATTTCCCATCGCTGCGGATAAATCGATACCCGAAGAAAATATCCGCCGTTCCATATTGCGACTGATAATCTGCAACTCAGACGGAAAATCTTCATGGAAAACAGTCGAATAAAGTACTTCATTATCGAAACCCCACGACAACGGAAAAATACCGGCATTCTTGGCCGGAAACTGGCAATAAGCAGGGGTGGTTTGCGACATGCCTTTCCAGATCATCGGCGCTCGCGATGGAGCAATAAACCCGGAATAGCTGACAATCCATCGTTCGGCATGCCGTCTGATTTCTTCCGGCAACTGGTTCAGTTCTTTCAAGGTATCTTGCGTTCCAAGGTAAATAGTGGTAAAATAACGGAAAGCCCTGAAATAGTTCTCCATTTCGGGCGATGACGTGTAATGCCCGCGCGGTTTTAAATCCGAATAACGATAATTGTCGTTAATGATTTCGGTAAAAGCATCTTCTTCGGCCAATATCCGTTCTGTCTCAGGATTAGTCTTATTGTTGCTACGGAGTGCAATAACTGCATCGAAAACGGGTTTCCATGCCGTTAGTTTACCCGATTTTACGATAAATGCGTCCGCTTCGTCAATGAATTTCCAGAAAGCGGGTATTGCCTCTTCTTTTTCCCTGATGATAAAAATGCCCTGATAAGCTGCCCCGAATATTTCCCACATCAGGTCGGTGGTAACGATATAAGGTCTGGACAAGTCGCTCCGGTGATAATAGTTTTCGGTTTCGTACAGTTTGTAGAGTTGGTCATTCTGTTTGTAGAGCAGGTTGCTGTGGGTAGGACGGAACAGGCCATAGTGCTTTTGCAACAGATTCGCCTCATCAGGCGATGATATAAATTGCCATGCGTTGATAACATCGTGCAACGGCATATCTACCGGAAGATAATTCAGCGTGTAACGCCCTTCGGCAGAGGTTATTCCCACTATTCCTTTTCCATCGGCAACAGGTCGCGGCGCTGAAACAAAGCTATAGTTGGCGAGCTTACCCGTTTCGTCGCCTGACGGAAGCCAATACAGGCCAATACCATCTTTATGCGGATTCCAGTGAAATAACCCCAACCCGTTGGATGTAGGATTAATCGTACCGCTCAGTTCTTTTGAGAGCTTCATGGGGTATGCTTTATCCCATGCTTCTCTCCAATAATCGGCTACAAAATACCTGTTGTTCTTGTCCTCCCAGATCAATTGATGACCAGCCGGATGGAATGCCACCGGAAGCGACCACCGTGCATACATAGTGCTGGGTTCAAAGTCAGCGTCCAGTTCTTCGATCGTTGTTTTTGTTGATTCCGGCCCTACTACCTGGTATAACCGTTGGCCATGCTCGGTGATCGTTACAATCCGGTAAGCGCCATCATTGGTTTCCATGCCTATGTATAACCGATAAGATAGCTCTGTTATCTGGGGAATATCAAAAGGTCGTGGCCCGACGAGTAACCGTTTCAATGGTTTAGGCGACTCGAAGATGCTGTTGTATACCCATTCGTTATCGTTCTGTTCGATACGTGCGATTTGGTATCCTTCCGGTGTCTCTACTATGATAAACAGAATATTACCAGCCGGATGCCATGCAATATCTTTAGCGATGCCGTTATTGGGTAATTGATAAATGACGATTGGTTCATCATCGCCGATTTGCCATACTTTAATAGCAGACGTTCCGTCGGCCTGGCTTGTGATCATGGCTACCTGCGGCATGACAGGCGAAACATCGAATGCCGTTATTTTTTCCGTTCCGGGCAAGGTGAAATGTTGTTCCTTATCGGGTGAAGGCATAATTTGGTATTCAGGTACCGAAAAAATACCATCGGATTCCGTAATGTTAGGGTTGAGCATGCTGGCTTTCCCTGCTGTCTGTTGGGATTGGTTGGCTTGTTTTTGGTTCGACCTGCCGCCACAGGAGCAGAAGAAAATGCAGGAAATAAATAAGACGGTATATATTCTCAACGTTTTATCCAATTTTCTATTTTTATTTTTCTAAATCGGTTAAAATGTTTTTCATTTCTTAATTTCACTGATCATGTCCTCTGCACTCTTTTTTGATTTGAAAGCTCCAAAGAATTTGTCAACCACATTTTCTTTTATTTCCACATTTTCGGCAATCGAATTAGAAAGTTTGGCCATCAATTTGATTTTATTTTCGCGGCTCAACCCTTGCAATAATCCGAAATAATTATCTATCAATACTACATTGTCTGTTTTCATGAAATGTAACTTTTTCTTTTTATGGCAAATTTACATAAAAAAGGTGATTCTAAACACTGTCCAATAAAAATCAAGATTATCGACAACCGATTCAAAACGCTCCTCCGGTTTCCCTGGCAATCACCCAATCAGATGTGAAATTGGTGCTGATCACTCCAAAACGTAAATTTGTTTCTGAGTTTGAATTTTGATGTTATTGAGTAGTTAGAGGATTAACCACTGATGCTGTGTCGGAAATGACAATGAGCAGGTTTTGACCGGCATCCAACGTAAAAGGATATTTGGTTTCGAGATATACCTGATTCTCACCTCTGATCATATAAAATTTCACGATTGAACTTTTGGGAAAATCTTCTTTTCTCCCAACAACGTTACATTCTTTACTTTTTTGACCAGGCAAAAGCGTAGACGATATGGCGTAATCATCCCAACTGATCTGCATCAGAGTAGCATTGTGGACTTTATTTTGGATGGTGATTTGTGCATCCTCTTCGCACGAATATAAAAACATGGTTATCATGCATATCAATACAATATTTTTCATCGCTCAATCAATTAGAATTTCAAATTCACCAATAAAAGCGCTAACAGAACTTTCCTTCACTTCGAAGGGTTCTGCAATTAAAGGATATAATCGGTGTGTATTACCATTGTTGTCTGTTAATTCAATGTATTCTATTTGGCATACGTATCCTCCTGATTGTAACGAAATATAACGATCCAATAAATCGGAATATTCGCCCGCAGTTGTCAATACTTCGTTTGACATGATGTATGGCGCTTGCACTACATATTTAACCGGTTCGGAACGAACATAAAAATCGTCGGCTAATTCCTTGTTGATAAGTGACACATCTACCCCGAAAGATGGAAATATTCCCCACTCCTGTCCGTTGATCAGTACCTTAGCACTGGTAATGGACGAAACGATGATAAATTCTTTTACATTCTCACGCATCCGGTATGGTTTTAGGATAAATAGAAGTTCACGTAAAACGGGTTGTTTCGATTTGGAGTAAATAGTTGATTCACTCGAATAAGAATAAGACGAATGATCATCCTTGCTACACGCTGAAAGCAGTAATATCAATAAAAATATACATGTTTTTTTCATGGAACAGATATTCTATGGTTAAGTTTTATATTAGATGTAAAAATAGCCGAAACGTTGCTTTAATGGATAAAAATAAAAGTCACATGAGAGTGTATAGAAACTATTTCAACCTATCATCATAAAAAAGCTTTGAATATCAGCGATAAGTGATTTACTGGATCAAAAATCTGGCTTTTATCCTGTAACGAAGTTTTATTTTTTGCATGATTGTATCACTGTCGTCATTACTATTATCCGTACTCAGGCTGGTTTGACTGATCACATTAGAAGTTGCATTCGCAGAACGGTACCAGCTCCAATCATCTTCGTCAAGTTCGATAACCTGTATTAATTTACCGGCACTGCAACCAACACTTTCCAGAAGGTATTGGGCTTTTGCCTGAGCTGCTTTTAGCGCTTCAATTTTGATTTGTTTCCGATATTCTAATATTTTAGTGTTTTTCAAACCGGATATGTTTACATTTACAAAACCTTCCTTAGGTCCTGGTAATTCGGTAAGCATTTTATTCAATCGGGCATAATCACTAAAAATTATTTCATATTGTTTGATTACCCTGGCATCGGTTGTCGGGTCATAACTCCGCCCATAATACCAGTAACCTTGGGTCCCGGTATTTTTCAGGATAATATTGTCTTTTGAAATTCCTGTTTGTTTCAGGATATCTTTCAATTTTTCATCCACTTCTTCGAGCTTTATTTCTTTTCCAACCTTTTTGTAACTGGAAATAATCACTGCCAGCCTGATATCGTCAGGTTCGATCTCAATATCGGCACTTCCTGTTACTTCAATATATGGTGGCTCCTCAAAATGAGATTGACCTAACGCAGCAAACGTCGTTGCGAAAAATAATAACCCGGTTATCAATATTTTTTCCATGGTAATTTAATTTGTTAAATAGATAAGAATGTAAAGGATATTAAACCCTAATCAATGTTGTTTACTTAAGAATTTAGCTGTTACATATCGCCACTGTCAGGGTCAATACCGCTGACAAGGCTTATGTTCCCTGACAGTGGTTGATAGACCCTGTCAGTGGAGGAGAAAATGAGTCATCTCTTAAGCAAACAACATTTAACCCTAATTCTGATTTTGAGACATACTATTCCGGCGGAAACCACCATATTGGTATTGCTGTGTTTTTGCGTTACTTACAGCAATATCCCCGGTATAGTAAATACTGGTATGCAGGGGATGTTTGTCGGCGCCGGAGTTGAATACACGGAACATCACCGTTTGCGCGGTTGTCCGTTTTCGTTCTGTCATATTTTTTGCCGTTGTCGTCACTGTTTCGCTGCCTGTTTCCGCAAGGGCGGTAAATTCTTCTACATCTTTCCACACAGGAACGGTAAAAGTTATTTTTTCGTCATATTGGGCAAAAGCTTCGTTGGCTGCCGCTTCCAGCAGCTTTGCCTGTAGTTTGGCGAACAGGGCGGCATTGCCGAATGTTTCTACCGTCGATACTTTTCCGTTGACACAAAAAGCGAAGCCCAATACATTTGTCTTACCTTCAAATGCGGGTTGTATCGCTTTGATGTATTCGGATACTTGTGTTTTCAGTTTTTCATTTTCGAGAGTCAACTGCAGGCTGGTTTGTGATTGGGTACTTTTCACATCGGCTTTAGCGTTAGCGCTTGCCTTATCCTGGTATTTTGATACTTCACTCCATACTTCCTGCTGGTCCTTGTTCGACCGTGCAGCTACTTTGAGATTACGGCTACTCAATGTGTTTTTAGAAGCCGAAAAAGCCGCGGAACTTTCGTTTCCACGTTGCCGCCAGCGACTCTGTTCCACGCAGAACGATTTCAACGGTATATTCTTGCTGCCGGGATTTAGGACGATATCCTCGCCGATGGTACGGTCCTGTCGCCCGCCTTTGACAATGTCTCCCGCCATGATGAAGACATAATGATCCGATTTGTTGTCCACCGACAGCTCGCCTACATTACCGGTTTCATGCAATACGATCATTTTCCTGTCCATTGCTTCTTCGAGGGTGATATAATTGCGTGTCACCTGGTCTTCGCCCTGGATAAGGAATACCGTAAGGTTTTTGTACGTATAGGCCTGCGGTTGCGATTGAGCCTGCGTGCAGGATGTTCCGATCAATAAAGGCAGTAACAATGCAATACTTCCGTATTTTCCAACCATTCGCTGATTGTTTTCATGTTTTTTATGTTCAAAAGAGCTCATGTGATAAAGATTTTAATGGTGAATATTTTTGTTTTCTGTATCCATATTTTATTGATACACTACAAAAATACGCGACAGAAAAATGCCTTTTGGACATGAATGGGTGAACGGGTAGTTTCAATTGGTGAAACGTGTAGTAGAAATGTTGATTGATTTAGGATTAGGTCTGTTTTTATATAAAAAACCCCCGGGGTATTGTCCCGGAGATTAAACATAATGAGATGATTCTCAAAATAAACTATCTCATGATAAATTCAGAGAAATTGTATTGTCAACTCTGTCAGCAGCTTCGCAGGCCTGACAGGTTGGTTGGTAACGAAATGACCTGTCAGGGTCAATAGACCTGACAGTGTCATTATTGATTATGTCTAACATGAACTAATTCCCTGTGCATCCAATACGGCAATTGCCGCAATGTTTACCAGGTCGCGTACGGATGTATCTTCCGACATGATGTGGACTGGTTTAGCCAAACCGAGCAATACGGGACCTATCGATTCCACTTCTCCAAGTTCCATCATGAATTTTGTCAGGATGTTACCGGAACTAAGGCATGGAAAGATAAAAGTATTTACACGATTGTTTTTTAATTTGTTAAAAGGGAATTTTGCAAAACGCTGATGTCTGTTCAATGCGATATCGGCCTGCATTTCGCCATCCACCGAAAGTTCGGGATAATCCCTATGCAGGATATCCACAGCGCGGGCAACTTTACCGGGGCTTCCTTCACTCATATTGCCGAAATTAGAGAATGAAAGCATTGCTATTTGCGGATCAATCTTCAGTTTGCATACAGCGCTGGCAGTCAAGCGTGCGGTCTGTACCAATGTATCGGCACTGGGTTCCGGGTTGACGGAAACGTCCGACAGGAACAACGGACCACGTTTGGTGAGCAATATATGCATACCTGCCACATGGTTTTCCTCGTTGTTTGTACCGATGATTTGCAGGGCGGGACGCAATGCATCAATATAATTATTACCATACTGCAGGATACAACCGTCGGCGTCGCCGGTTTCCAGCATCATCAGGGAGAAATATTCGCGGTGTTTCATTTTTTCGATGGCATCGTGCATCGAAATACCTTTCCGCTGACGTTTTTCAAAAAAGACGTTAGCGTATTGTTCCCGTCGTTGGCGTTCCTGTTCACACCAAGGATCCATTATCGAGATACCTTCTTTTTCGATATGGTTTTCCGTCATCAAGCGTGCTATTTTTTCGCTGTTACCAATCAGTATGGGATTGGCAATTCCGGTATGTACCAATGCTTTGGCAGCCTGTAATACTTTGGGGTTCGTTCCGTCGGCAAATACAATCCGTCGTGGCGATGTCTTGGCCTGGTTACGAATAGAACGGATCAACGCGCTACTTTGTCCCATACGTTCTTCCAACTGGAAAGCATACGTATCCCAATCGCTAATGATGTGACGGGCTACTCCTGATTCTATTGCTGCTTTGGCAACAGCTATGGATATTGCCGTTACAAGTCTGGGATCCAGAGGTTTTGGAATGAGATATTCACGGCCAAATACGATATTTTGTTTGTTATACGCAGCCGTAACGGTGTCCGGCACAGGCTCTTTGGCTAAAGCAGCCAGTGCGCGCACTGCTGCAACTTTCATCGCTTCGTTGATGGTAGTTGCCCTTACGTCGAGCGCTCCACGGAAAATATACGGAAAACCAAGCACGTTATTCACCTGGTTGGGATAGTCGCTACGCCCGGTAGCAAAAATGATATCGGTGCGCGATGTAATAGCTTTTTCGTAAGCTATTTCGGGATTGGGATTAGCCAAAGCAAATACAATGGGATTTGCCGGCATAGTGCGTATCATGTCTTCGGTAAGAACATCGGCTGCCGATAATCCGAGGAAAACGTCAGCACCCTTAAGCGCTTCTTCGAGGGTATGAACGTCAAGTGAAGTGGCAAATTCTTTTTTTGCTGCATTCAGGTCGGTACGCGAAGTGTGAAGTACTCCTTTACTGTCGCACATCACCACATTTTCGCGCTTGACGCCCAATTGCAGATACAACTTCGTACAAGCAACTGCCGAAGCTCCTGCTCCATTGACAACTATTTTTACTTCTTCGATTTTTTTCCCGGCAATTTCCAGGGCATTTAATAAGGCGGCTGACGAAATAATGGCTGTACCGTGTTGATCGTCGTGCATCACAGGGATTTGCAGCTCATTTTTGAGGCGTTCTTCTATTGCAAAACATTCCGGAGCCTTGATGTCTTCCAAGTTGATTCCTCCAAAGGTGGGGGCTATAAACTTGACAGTTTCGACGAATTTGTCGACGTCAGAGGTATCAACTTCTATGTCAAATACATCAATATCAGCAAAGATTTTGAACAATAGACCTTTACCTTCCATAACCGGTTTTCCTGCTATGGCCCCGATATTTCCTAATCCAAGGACAGCAGTACCATTGGATATAACGGCAACCAGGTTGCCTTTTGCCGTATATTTGTATGCATCGTCAGCATTTTTTTCAATCTCGAGGCATGGTTCTGCTACGCCCGGAGAATAAGCCAAAGAAAGGTCGGATTGTGTACTGTATGGTTTAGTCGGTACCACTTCTATTTTGCCGGGTTTTCCCTGCGAATGGTATTTTAATGCTTCTTCTTTTATGAAATTACTCATTGATTCTTATATATTGATTATTGTTGTTAAGAGATTGTTAATTAACGCCATTCATTTATTTTTATCACATTGCTTGGATGCCTTAATAAGGTTAATACTTTGATCTTTAAAAAGGTCTGATTTGAAGATTTTCAATTTTGAAAATCAAGCAAGCAAGAAATACTCAAATCAAAACTCTTGCCAAAGTAACAAAGGTTTTAATCGTATGATGGATTTAATATTTACAAAAGGTGTTTGAAAAGATAATTCAGGCCCAACAATAATGCAGCCATTACAATTGTAAAGATCGACATTACTTTAAAATAGCTGGTACTTTTTCCTGATTTTCCTTCTTGTTCGTTATGATTGGAGTCTATATGATCGTTTGTCATGATTATTTGATTTTAGAATTGTTGATAAAAGTTTTTTTAACAGATTGACAAGAATGAACAAGATCATTACCGGTTACGACAAAATCTTGATGCGAATATTTAATAAAATATTCTATACATATTCTTGTTAATCTTTTGTTGGCTATTTGCCTTTGCTACTTTTAATGAGCAGTAAATTCTATGAATCAAATACGCAGGACACGGTCAAACAGGTATACGGGTATACTGGGAAATAATAAAAAACATTTTCGATCAGGTTGATCCAATGTACGAGGTTCATGTACCATTTTTGTGGGTAACAAATTACCCGATACAAAACAAAATACATTGATTGCCCGGTATTTGCCCGGATTGTAATAAATACCGTCACTTACAGCCAGGCTCTCAACCAATGAGATGACTGTATGTTTTTGAGGAGGATGTTCATACTTATATTCCTCCATGCATAATACCGGGGATATTGTCGCAAAATATACGAACAATAGCATGAGTATCCAGGCTATTGTTCTGTTTTTGGGCGTATTATGCAACATGGGTCTATATTCAGAAGGGAAATAACAATGGAAGAACAAATACCATCACAATCCCGAAAAGTATCTGTAGCGGTAAGCCTACTTTCACATAATCCATGAAGGTATAGCGTCCGGCTGACATTACCAGGGCATTGGGCGGTGTGGAAAACGGACTGGCGAAACACATACTGGCAGCCACTGTGACTGCAAACAGGAAGGGATAGGGACTTACACCTATTTCGATGGCCGAATGCAGGGCAATGGGAGCGAACAAAACGGCCGTGGCGGTATTGCTGATAAACAATGTCAGAAGCGAGGTTGCAAAATAAATACCAGCCATCAAAGCCAGCGGGCCAAATGATCCCAATCCGCTAACTAAACTGTTTGAAACCAGGGCTGCAGTACCGGTTTTTTCTAAAGCCATCGACATCGGCAGCATCCCGCCAATCAATACAATACTTTGCCAGTTAATGGTTTTATAAGCTTCTTCTACGTTACGGAAACATCCTGTAAGTACCACCAACACAGCGGCAGCCATTACGGCGGTCACTGCAGGAATGACATCGAATACCATCGCCAGCACCATCAATATCATAATAGAAGCTGCCAGTGGCGCTTTGTGATCCAGGGTTACCTTGGATGCCTCAGCCAGAGGCTGTCCTACCACCACCCATTCCGAAGGTTCTTCAGAGAGGCGTGCGATATCGCTCCATTCGCCTTGTACCAGAAGTACATCGCCCGACACCATCTTTTCGTCTTTCAAATTCTGCAAGATGTACTCCTTCCGGCGCTGTATACCCAGGATATTGACTTTGTATTTTTCCCTGAAACCGGAATTCTTTACCGGTTGTCCTACTAAAGACGAATTGGAAAGCAACACTACTTCGGCAATCCCGATTGTATCAAAACGGAGTTTTCCCGAGAAAGCAGGTGGCGCTTCTTCTTCCGTCTGGTGCAGGTCGATTAGTTCCAAACGGTTGTCCATTGCGAATGTCCGCATCCGTTCAAACGTTCCCGATACATACAGAATGTCATTTTCTTCGATAATTGTCTCAGGTCCTGCAACTTTCTGGTTGATTGTTTTCATAAAAGGGTTAGTCGGGTTGGCCCTTCTTCTGATTTCCAGAACGTTGATATTGTATTTTTGTGGAATACCCAGTTCCTGTAACTTCTTACCGATCAATGTTGCTCCTGACTTGACACGAACGCGAAAAAGATTTTGCGAGAGTTGATATTCGTTGGCCAGATCCTTGAGAGATTTTCCTTTATTTTTGCCTTCACTGTCCTTGTTATCATTTTTCGAAAGAAAAAGCTTACTCATCGGTCCAAGTACGAGCGTACCCAGCGTAACGCAAATCAACCCGACGGGCAGAAACGAGAAAAATGATAAACCGTCAAAGCCGCCGCTAATCAAAGTCTCATTGATCACGAGGTTAGGCGGTGTACCGATCAACGTCATCATTCCTCCCATGCTGCTTGCAAAAGCCAATGGCATCAAAAAGCGACTCGGATTGACGTTGGCCGCCATTGCCAGACTCACCACAATGGGCATCATCAAGGCAACTGTGCCTGTGTTGCTTACAAACCCGCCAATAGCAGAAGTAACCAGCATCACCAGGATGAATAACTTGGTCTGGCTGTTTCCTGCCAGGGTCAATATCCTGCTACTAATCATCTTAGCTAATCCCGTTTGGAAAATTGCACCACCTACGACAAACAAACCAATCATCATGATGACAACGGAGCTGGAAAATCCCGAAAGAGCTTCTCCGGGCGTTAAAATATTGAATACCATCAATAAGATAAGCGCACAAAGAGCTACCAGATCGGAACGGACTTTTCCGGTCACGAAGAAAAAGGTGGCAATAACGAGAATAGATAAGGTTATAAACATGGTTGTGAAAGATTGGTACAAAAATAACAGCCCGCGAGCAGCCGGATTATTTGTCGCTCCTGACGCGGACTTCTTTCATGCTTTTCCTCCGGTTACGCCATATTTCAAATACCATCGGAAGCAGGGATACAAAAATAATCGCTATTACCAATATTTTCAAGTTTTTCTGAACAAAATCCAAACTTCCGAAAAAATATCCTAAGTAAGTGAATAGTGCTCCCCATGCGATACCTCCGATAACATTGAACAATGCAAAATGACGATAGGTCATTCGTCCCATGCCTGCGACAAAAGGAGCAAAAGTACGCACGATGGGTACAAAACGCGCCAATATGATCGTCTTTCCACCATGTTTTTCGTAAAAAGCGTGTGTCTTGTCCAAGTAACTTTTACGGAAGATCTTTGAGTCGGGGTTACTGAATAATTTCTTGCCAAAAAGTTGCCCGATGGTATAATTGGTAGCATCGCCCATAATGGCTGCCCCAATCAGAAGTATCACCATCAGATGAACATTCAGGCTGTTGGTTGGTAGCGATGCAAGGGCGCCCGCCACGAACAATAGTGAATCGCCGGGAAGAAAAGGCGTGACCACCAAACCCGTTTCGCAAAAGATAATAACGAACAAGATAGCATATACCCAGATGCCGTATTGCGCAACTAACTCGGCCAGATGAACATCCAGATGCAGAAAAAAGTTTATGAAATAATTCAGGAATTCAATCATGCCCCTTTGCTGATTTCTTTCTGAGCATCGATATTCACCTCTTCTTTTTCTTCTTTATTCAATTCTGAACTGATATTTGAAGAAGCTTTTTTGAATTCTTTCATTCCTTGCCCGAGACCTTTCATCAGTTCGGGAATTTTTTTAGCTCCAAACAACAGGAGGAGCGCTACAACGATGAGAACAATTTCCCATGGTCCAAGTGCGCCTAACAATATTGACAAATTCATCTTTTTATTTATTTGATTTTGATTGATATACCTCTTTCTAATTTTTAGAAACAGGTAGATTTTTATTTACAAATTTTCAATCATCGGTATCACCGTGATATAAATACCCGTGATGATGGCTGTGGTGATTACCCCCGAAATATTAGCACCAATGGCTTCAGGAAGGATCAATGCCGAGGGATTGTCTTTACTCACTATCTTTTGGGCTACTTTAGCGGTAGTGGGCACACAACTCACACCGGCAATGCCGATTACAGGGTTGAAATTACCTTTGGTGATGAAGTACATGATATATCCGCCGATAATTCCACCAACACCCGACAAAAATAGGGCCACAATTCCCAGTATTAGCAATATCAATATTTTGGGATCAAGTAACAAATGTGCTTCACAGAGGACACCCAACAGGATACCCAACATGAATGTGGATCCGTAGAGCAACGGACCTCCTATAAAGTCAATCAGATGTTGCAGCCCCGATTCGCGAATAGCTACCCCGATGAACAACGAGAAAAATAAAGGCGCTGCTACCGGGAATAATAAGCACAGTATGGTACACATGATCACTGCAAAAGTGAGTTTGGTCGCCGCACTGAATCGTTTCGGTTTGCTGGGGCGTACCATCTTGATGCTGCGGAAACGTTTAGGTACCAGTAGCTTGATGAGGTATGGATAGCAACCGTAAGTCAATCCGAGGTACAAATAAGCTACTACTGTAATGGGGACAAACAAGTGTTTTGATAACGAAAGCGAGGTGAAAAGAACCATAGGCCCGTCGGCACCGCCTACCATGGCGATAGAAGCGCTGTCGCGAAGGCTTAATCCCATGGCGTGGGCAATGGGGATTGTCAGGAATGTACCCAGTTCGGCACATAAGGCGATGAACATGCAGACCACCGGTCGTTGCAACAGGTAACCTACGTCGAGCAATACCCCGATACCCATAAAGATAAAGCAGGCTATCAAGCCATTACTGAACATCAGCGTGTACACCGGTTGCAGAAAGTCGATCTGCATCAAGTCCATCAACGCATCAGGTTCGCTTATCATTGGGTCGACAAACAGGTTTCCCTGGCTGCCGTCGGGCATAAACAATACGCCGGCATTGATGGCCGCCATGCCCAATCCCATAGGGATCATAACCAAAGGTTCCAATACACCTTTACGACCAAGGTATACCAACAGAATGCCCAATATAATCAATCCGATGCGGGCAACTAAAATCGTCGTATCCGACGCTACTAATGTCGATATACCTTGGAAAAGCTTTCCGATATCAATTGTCTCCATAATAATAATTTATCAACTGATTGTCCTTACCTTTATTTCCATAATAAAAATTGATCAATTCATTTTCTGAATGTCCAACCGACAATTGTTTCCAAGCGTCTGCACGGCGACGATGGTTGATATGGAACAAACGGCGGCGTGCAGCGATATCATGAGACAATGAACCTGTTTCCGCATAATACAGGATACCGGATATAAGCTTGATCAAATAGGATACAGCAAGTCCTATGAAGAAAGTAGCACCCATCATTAAAATGGTGCTAACTAGTATTTTAAGCATGATTTTTAAATTGAAACATGTGAATGAGATTCTGGTTATTTATACAGACTCTCAAACAATAATTGATTGAAATTTTGATTTTTATTGATGTGAATAACACTAAAAACAGCTAACGATATGGGGTGCTAGCATTTCATTGCCATGATGACATCAAATATTCAATCGTCTCAATTTATCAAGATCGTTGTGATGATAAGTTAATGATTCAATGAAGAATATATAATTCTCGACAGAATGTTCAATTTTGAGGTTTTCTTCGACTGGTAGTTTGTATTTGAATAGTTTCTCGTATGTTTTGATATTGTCATGATGCGATATCTTCACGAGTCCGGTAGAAAAATTAATATCAGGCTCATAAAGAATAGTTTGACGTTCGTCAGGAGTAGTGGAAGAGAGGTAATAACTTTTTATTTCATCGCCGGCAATGGACTCTACATTCCTTGTAGGCCCTAAAAAAGCCATTGCACAGATATTTGCAACAAGAATGAATAATAAAACGTATTTATTTTTCACGATGAAATTTTTGCCTTAAACAACAGCAAAAGTGATACCAAAAAAATGATTTTGGGTGTTTTAGCAAAAATGTTTTTATTGATTTCAATAATCCGAAGAGGTACTAACTATTCCAGTATCGATAATCAATACTTAATTATTTATATCCTGATTTTGTATCAAAATCGGGCAATGGGATTTCGTCGTATCCTTATTTTCATACCTATCGCTTTTTCAGGATGTTCGGATATAAAGATAAAATATCCGCCGCCTCCTGCTCCCGACAATTTCCACCCGATAGCATTTCCTTTATTGCGTTCGAGATTTTCGAGTATTCCTTCATCTACCATGTTGGGAAACATGGCAATCTGTGCTTCGAATGAAGCACGGAACGCATCGCCAAACGCCTGGATGTCTTTATTGAGAATAGCATTCCAACAATATTCTGCAGCATCGGCCAGTTTTTTTACTTTTGTGCGGGTAATGTCGGTATTTTTCAGTACATTATATGTATTTTGCCTCGGAGATAGAGCAACCATATAAAGATGATCCTCAATCCATTTCAATGTGTCTTCATCATGGACGGATGTTATGGCATACGGCCAGTAATCGTCGTCATAGTCCAATTTATTGAGGCCGGGCAATACAATACCTAACGAATCCTGCGAGCCGCTGATTTCTTTTTTACCCGGTGGATTCTCGAAACAAAACAAGGCCTTAGCCAATTTTTCCCAATCGCCCTGAGGAATATCTGTCTGCCACAGTTCGATGGCTTTATTGCGGGTGCTGGTCGACATTCCGCTACGATCGTTGAATTCGTAATCGGGTTCAACGCTAATAGTTAAAACCGAACCAGGATGATATTTCGACACATAAGGTTGATCCATCCAACCGCCGGCGAGATCGATACGGTATGGTATCAGGCATTCCTTGCGTAGCGACGTGGTAGAACGTACCGGTAATTGCCCGTGGGGAATACGTTTGCTCACCACATATTCAATTCCCAACTCTTGACAAATCTTTTCCTTGTCGGGAGTATGTCCGTCTTCGTTGACAAAGAAAATGTTGGGTTTAAATGCTTTAACATCGTCCAGAAAGTCAAGCAGTCCGCCACCGGAATTAATCCATGCATCGGTAACCACTTTAAGCGCTTTAATCATGTATAGTCGTTCCTGTTCGGTATTGATTGTTCTACGACCCTTCAGGTTGAAAATCGTATTGTCGGAACCGATGCCGACATACAAATCGCCATGTTTGGCCGCTTCTTCAAAAAAAGCAACATGCCCGCTATGAAGCATGTCGAAACAACCGCTGACAAAAACTTTTTTCATATTGTAAATATTTGATATTCCACTTTGTCATATTGTGGCGACAAAGTTAAAATATCTTTCATGAAAAGAATCCCGGAATTAAACAAGTTCTTTCTCTTCCACCAGATCCTCTTCTATCCGAAGATTTCCGACAATGAAATGTTGGCGGTCGGGTGTATTTTTACCCATATAAAAAGTAAGCAATTCCTGGATCAGGTCATTTTTACTCAGGCGGACAGGGTCTAAACGGATATTTTCCCCAATAAAACCGGCAAACTCATCCGGAGAAATTTCACCTAATCCTTTAAACCGGGTAATTTCGGCGGTTGAACCCAATTTTCTCAGAGCCAGTTCCTTTTCTTCGGGTGAGTAACAATAACGTGTTTCCTTTTTGTTACGCACGCGGAAAAGCGGTGTTTGCAGGATATACAAATGGCCTTTTCGGATCAGGTCGGGAAAGAATTGCAGGAAAAAAGTAATCAACAACAAACGGATGTGCATCCCGTCGACGTCGGCATCCGTGGCAATCACCACTTTGTTGTAGCGCAGGTCGTCCATATCCTCTTCGATATTGAGCGCCGCCTGTAACAGGTTGAATTCCTCGTTTTCATAGACCACCCGCTTGGACATGCCGAAAGTATTGAGCGGTTTGCCGCGCAGGCTGAATACTGCCTGCGAATTGACATCCCTCGATTTGGTTATGGAGCCGCTTGCGGAATCACCTTCGGTAATGAAAAGCGTCGAATTTTCAGCAAGGTCATGCTTATCATTGTAATGAACGCGGCAATCGCGTAATTTACGGTTATGCAGGCTTGCTTTCTTGGCGCGTTCTTTGGCCAGCTTCTTGATACCCGACATCGCCTTGCGTTCCTTCTCCGAATCCACGATTTTCTGAAGGATAGCGTCAGCCGTTTCAGGATGACGGTGCAGGTAATTATCCAATTCTTTCTTAACGAAGTCCCCGATAAATTTACAGACACTCAGGTCGCTTCCCGGCGCCATCTCTTTCGAGCCAAGTTTTGTCTTGGTCTGCGATTCGAACATTGGCTCCTGTATCTTGATGCTGACTGCTGCAATGATGGACGAGCGGATATCCGAAGCATCGTAATCCTTCCTGAAAAATTCGCGGATGGTTTTTACGTACGCTTCGCGGAATGCCTGCTGATGGGTGCCGCCCTGGGGAGTGAACTGGCCGTTGGCAAAACTGTAATATTCTTCACCATACTGTATGCCATGGCAAATGGCAATTTCGATATCCTCGCCTTTGAGATGGATGGCGGGATACAACCCGGGTGCATTCATGTTGTCGTCGAGCAGGTCAAGCAGTCCGTTGCGCGATACGAATTTGATCCCGTTGAAAACAACAACAAGCCCTGAATTCAGGAAAGTATAGTTTTTTATCAACTTTTCCAAATAATCAGGTAGCATCTGGTAATTTCCAAACAAACTCTCGTCCGGAACGAAACTGGTTAATGTACCATTCGTTTGATCGGTGTTTGTCTCAGGATCATTTTCAATTACATGTCCTTTCTCAAACGCAACTGCTTTGGTGCGTCCGTCGCGAAAAGACTGGATACGAAAATTACTTGATAACGCATTTACAGCTTTGATACCCACGCCGTTTAATCCGACAGATTTTTTGAATGCCTTAGAGTCGTATTTGGCGCCGGTATTCATCTTGGAAGCCACGTCCAATACTTTACCCAACGGTATTCCACGGCCATAGTCGCGAATGGATACTCTGTTGTCCTCATCGATGTTGAGTATGATCTGCTTACCGTTTCCCATCATGTATTCGTCGATGGAATTATCCAATACTTCTTTCACAAGAATGTAAACTCCATCATCGGGCGATGTACCATCACCCAACTTACCAATATACATCCCGGGACGCAAGCGGATATGTTCCTGCCACTCAAGCGTTTTTATGCTATCATCTTGATATTCTGCACTCATATGATCTTTCCTGTATAAGTGGACAAAGGTAGGTAAAAGCCGGCTTTTTCCGGAAGGAAGTTATTCACACATCTATCAACATTTTTTAAAATGCCGCGCTTAGTTTTATATTGATCCGCCGTGCTGTCAGGTAGTTGGGTACGGCATATTGCTGTTTACGGCCATCCCGGTCGGAGATTACCTGTACCCAAAGGTAAGAAATGGTATTCCTGGTGTCAAACAAGTTGAAAATTTCGGCGTTGAGCCATATCTGTTTGAAGAATTTGTGAGGTCTTTCTTCCTTGAAAAAATCTTTGGATAAACCAATGTCGACGCGGCGATATGCCGGCATACGGAAAGTTTGGTCGTAACGGTCGGGGTTGGGATAATTGTACGGTAAGGGAGAGCCGTAAGTCAAATTGAGGAAGAATTTCCAAGAGGGTAACCCGGGGATGTAATCCTGAAAATACAAATTGAAATTCACCCATTGGTCGGTCGGAAGCGGGAAACTTCCATAAGCATCGTTTTCAATGTTTTCGCGGGCGTGCATCAACGAAAAACTGATCCATGACTCGGTACCTTTCACAAATTCGCCATTCAGCTTAACATCCCACCCGGCAACATATCCCGACGCCAGATTGTCCCCGGCATAGTAGATACGCGTATTTTCCATCCGGTATGGTACCAGCCGGCTCAGTTGTTTGTAATATAGCTCCGTGGACAATTTGAAAGGACGATGTCCTATCTGGAATGCAAAATCGCCGCCAACAACATAATGCAGGGATCGTTGCGCTTTCATGCTGGTGTTCATTTTTCCTTTGGTGTCGCGTAATTCGCGGTAGGAGGGAGGTTGCCCGTACATTCCGACGGCAACATGTCCTGTCAAACGTTCCATTCGGTGTGGCTGAATCAATACGGATACGCGCGGACTCCACAACCATTCCTCGTTTACATCGTTGTAATTCAGCCGTAAACCTGCAGTAAAAGTCCAATCCGCATGTCTGCCGGATAGTTTCTGCCAATATTGCAGGTAAGACATCAGACGATTAGTTTTCAGGTAATTGTCCGCATTTCTCGATTCCCGTAATGTGATATTTTTTCCGTCATATGGTACGGAATATCCCATGGAATCGATCATCACCCATTCATTCATCTGGTTATCGGTAGTTTCCTGCTGGTAGGTTACCGACCACCTCCAGATATAGTTTGTCCGGCTATACATCCCGATATGTGAAATATCGTATATTTTAGTATCCAGATAATTACGTGCATGGCTCAGTTCGCTTCCGATGCCTATGTTCAATGTGCTGTCCGGAGTGGATGAACCGGGATATTGCTCCAATTCGCTGAGTAGGTATGCCCCCTCTATGTCGAAGGTTTCCTGTTCGTGTGAACGGTAGGCAGAGCCTGTAAGCCTGAGTGATAACGGTTCGGTGGGACGAAAATTGAATGTAAGAGCTCCCGATCCGTTATTATAATGGTCAACTTCCTGTCCGTCATAATATACCTTCAGATTATACGACTGGTATGCAGTGCCGAAATTGGTATTGCGCGATTCTGGGATGAACCGGTAACTATTTCCGGCAATGTTGGATAAAAGATCTATTTCCCATTTATTATTGATCCGGTATCGCAACAGGCCTTGTATATCGAGAAAATCAGGGCGGTAGTTGCCGTCTGTATCAAGAGTTCCCAACAGGTACTGCGAAGTTTTGTAGCGCGTACCAACTAAGTAGGAGAATCGTTGCTTCGCAGCAATACCTTCTACTGAGAGGGATGCGCCTAACAGACTGAGGGATGCATTGGCTGCAAATCCCGATGGGATGCGGTATTTCACATCGAGGACAGACGACATCCTGTCGCCGTAGCGGGCGTCGAACCCACCTGCTGAAAAATCGACTGACGCCACTAAGTCAGGATTGATAAAGCTCAATCCCTCCTGCTGTCCCGAACGTATCAGCATGGGGCGGTGTATCTCCACGTCGTTGACATAAACTAAGTTTTCGTCGAAATTACCACCGCGTACCGAATATTGTGAACTTAATTCGTTGTTGGACGATACGCCCGGCAAAGTCTTGAGTAATGTTTCAATTCCTCCCGACGGATTAGGTAATTGTTTGAATTCCCTTGTTTCAAGCCGTTGCATGAATCCTTGCTGAGAGCGGACGCTTGTAACAGTGATTTCAGAAATTTGTTGCGGGGTATCAGACAATACAATATCATAATGAATCTGTGATATTTTTTCACCGGCTTGCAGGTTGATTTCATGTCGTTGTGTAGTATAACCGACATGTGATATGACCATGGTATAAATCCTCCCGGAAGTCAATGTGATTTCATAATATCCATTGGTCGAACTGGTAGTTCCCCTGTTGGTTTCTTCGACCATGATATTCGACCCGGCAATGGACACGCCTGTACTGTCGGAAACTGTTCCTGAAATAATGACCATGCTTTGCGCAATCGTATTTCCGACAGGAATACCCAAAAGCAAGACCAACAAACATATTTTCCTCATGGACATATATTCGAAACAGACAAAGATAAATAAAATTGAATGACCTGAGCTTGGAAACAGGGCAACCACATTAAAATAAAATGTGTAAACATTTTATAATTTGTGTTTATTTTCATCCACGAATTATACGAATTTTCACTAATTAAAATTTCAGCTTTGCTGAAATTTATTTGTGTTTACATAAGATTCGTGTTAATTCGTGTAATTCGTGGATAAAAATTTAATGCGGTTACCTTTGTTTGGAATTGAATTACAATAGTTTTTGTGTGAATGATATTTGCTAAACTAATTTTTTAAAAATAAATTTAATTTTTTAGATGAATATTTAAATCTTTAGTTTATCTTTGCATCATAAATATGTCTAATTATAATTTCATGTAAAATAAAAACAAAATGAATCCTAAAGTATTAACTAAGGCCGAAGAACAAGTAATGCAAACCTTGTGGAAACTGCAACGCGCCGGTCTGCGCGAAGTAACCGACGCTATGTCCGAACCCAAACCCAAACCTCATACGAGTACGGTAGCTACCATATTAAAAATACTTACCGACAAAGGTTTCGTAAATGTGGAAGCGCTTGGGCGGATGCATTTCTATTCGCCTACTATCAGCAAGGAGGAATATTCCGGGCAACGTATCGCCGGGATAGCTCAGTCATATTTCGACGGATCGTTCAAAAAGGTGATTTCCTACATGGTAAAGAACAAGGATGTAAGCGTTGACGATTTGGAGTTGCTTATCAAGCAATTGAAACACAAAAAGTAAACAACCATGTTTGCCCTTTTCTCCTATCTCCTCAAAGTTGTCATTTGTTCTGCCTTGTTTGCAGGATGTTACTGGTGTATACTACGTAACGGACGCTTTTACCAATGGAATCGATTTTACATTGTCACAGCAGTAGTTTTGTCGATCGTGATCCCTTTACTGGATATCCCCATGACCGCATCGCGTATGATTTTATCCGCACCGTCGGGTTATGTTGCCCATATCGTGGTTGACCCGGCCGAGGTAACGGCAACGGCTACTACTGTTTCCCCCAATTTTTCGTGGAGATGGTTATTGCTTGGGGCATACATCCTGGTTGTGTTGCTGTTTGTTGTGAAAGAAACCATATCCCTTATCTGTATCCTGAGCTTGAAACACAAATCCGAACGAATTCATACACCGGAGACTAATCTATATTGTATCGATGATGATACTGCACCTTTTACTTTTTTCCGGACGATATTCTGGAAAAGAGGTTTTCCTGTCGATTCCAACGAAGGCCGTTGCATGCTCCGTCACGAACTGGCTCATGTCCGCCTCGGCCATAGTTGGGACAAAGCCCTGATGCAGTTGGCCTGCTGTGTTTTTTGGATGAATCCGTTTTTCATGTTACTGCGTCGCGAGCTTGAATTAGTGCACGAATTCACAGCCGATAGCGAAAGCATTGACAACGGTAATGTTGAAGAACTGTCATCCCTGATTTTGTGTACATTGTACCCTAATCATTACCATGACTTTACCAGTCGTTTTTTTCAATCATCCGTCAAAAGAAGAATTTTTATGATAACGAAAAATAAAAAATCGACCATGGGCTTGCTTCGAAAATTAAGCATAGTGCCCGTTATATTGATCACTTTATATGCTTTTTCGGTAAGATCGGTAGTCCCATCACCCGTAGAAACCGGAATATCCCAGCCTGTATGGCAAGATCCCTGGACACCTCAGAACGATATTGAGCGGTTTGTATATGTTATAGGCTACGGCTCCCAGGATAAGAAAGTTACCCCGAAGGAGGATATAAAAGTTATCCGCGACAGCGAACGTAAAATAGCTTCCGGGGCTGTATCCTACAATGATGTGGAACAAAAGCCCGTTTTCCAAGGTGCCGACAATGATTTCCGGAGCTATCTCGCTAAAAATATGAATTACCCGGCTAATGCACAAGAAAATGGCATAGTAGGAACAGTAGTCGTATCCTTTGTTGTCGATAAAAACGGTAAAGTTACCGATGTAAAATCGCCGGTGAAGATCGAATACCTCAGCGACGAACTGGAAAGAGTGATTAAAGCTTCACCTGCATGGAAACCCGGAAGACAGGGTGGTAAGGATGTTGCAGTTCAATGTTACTCTTTTGTGGAATTCAAGCTTGCAGGCGAGGAATCATCTGGTAAGGTTGCTGCAAAAACGTTTGCCAAGAACGAATCAAAAAACAAAGATGATGTTGTATACACCATTGTGGAAGATATGCCCCTGTTTAATGGGAAATCTGCCGAAGAAGGATTCCGGGAATATGTAATGAAAAATACTGTATATCCAATAGAGGCACAGGAGAAAGGTATATCCGGAAGGGTAATGGTACAGTTTACTATTGATGAGAACGGTAACCTCACGGATGCGGAAATAGCTCGTGGAGTTGATCCGTTATTGGATAATGAGGCGTTGCGGGTAATTAAATCATCGCCGCAATGGAACCCTGGTTATCAAAAAGGGAAAGCTGTTCCGGTAAGGTTCACTTATCCTGTGGGTTTCAAACTTAATGACGGACCGGGTTCAAAATCAACATCTTCATCTGTAACTCAAGTCGATTATAATAATGAGGTGTTCACCATAGTGGAAACTATGCCTTTGTTTGACGGAAAATCTGCCGAAGAGGGATTCCGGGAATATGTAATGAAAAATACTGTTTATCCGGCAGAGGCACAGGAGAAAGGTATATCCGGAAGGGTAATGGTAGAGTTTATTATTGATAAGGAAGGTAACCTCAAAGACGTGAAAATAGCTCGTGGAGTTGATCCATTGTTGGATAATGAAGCGTTGCGGGTGATTAGAACTTCCCCTACATGGACACCCGGTAAGCAAAGAGGTATAAATGTTGCCGTTAAGTATACATTCCCGGTAGGGTTTAGTCTTAATAATTGAGGTTTTTCGGTTTCTTGTTCTCCAAAAATAATTGCAATAAAATTAAGAGCTTCTGTATTTTTTTGAATTTTGATAAAGAGAATGACGTATTGCTCTCATGATGTTGAGGGAGTCGGAATAGGCCGGCTCCCTCATTGCATCAGAAAGTTATACTTATGGGATCATGTTGCCGGCCGCGTGGTATATTTCATACCATTCTTCCCTGGTCAACAACAGGTCGGAACCTTTGCACCCGTCTATGATTCTTTGTGGCCGGGTGGTTCCTAATATTACCTGTATATTTGCCGGATGACGGGTAATCCAGGCTACAGCAATCGCTGTGTTGGATACTCCGTGTCCGGATGCGATACGGTCGATAACAGCGTTTAGTTTAGCGTATTTCGTATCCTCGAAGAACGGGCCTTCGATAAATCCTTTTTGGAAAGGTGACCAGGCTTGGATGGTTATACCATTCAAACGGCAATAATCTAATATACTGCCGTCACGGTTGATTCCCTGGTCGATATGCATGTTTACCGCCATACCGCAATCAATCATTGGAGTGTGTACCACACTCAGTTGAAGCTGATTGACTATTAATTTGTACGGCACATACTTTTGCAGAAGCTCGATTTGCATCGGGTTGTAGTTGGAAACGCCAAAATGTTTCACTTTTCCACTAAAATGCAGTATTTCGAAAGCTTCAGCAACTTCGGCCGGTTCAATCAATGCGTCGGGACGATGAAGCAAAAGAATGTCCAAGTAATCTGTTTTCAGACGTTTCAATATTCCGTCGACCGACCGGAGAATATGTTCTTTGGAAGAATCGTAGAAGCCCGGACGTATCCCGCATTTACTCTGAATAATCATTTTTTGCCGGATAAAAGTGTTCAGTGCTATGGCTTCTCCAAAAAGCGTTTCGCACACACCGTCGCCATATTTATCGGCATGGTCGAAAAAATTAATTCCTTCGTCCATCGCCGTGCGGATCAAGGTCTCGGCTTCCGGTTTCGACAATTGTTTAAGACGCATGCAGCCCAAAACAATATTTGAGGCTGTCAAATTGGTATTCGAAATTTTAATGTTTTTCATTTGGATAATATTATAGGTTACAAATTGGGTTATGAACTTTTAACACCTTAAGAACTCAAAAGTATTTTGTCACTACATTTGAGTCATTACAAAAGTACCATTATCATCATGCAAAACCAAGATTATTTTTGAAAATATTAAGACTGCAATCCAATCACAACAATTGGGCTGCTGACTGGTCAATCAGGTGTCTGGAATGAAATACCTCGGAGACTTTTATTATGCCTGTAACTCCTTTGGAGACAGCTTTGCAGTTTTCGCAAAACGATTTTTTGCACGATATTGGTGCAAGATAAACCTCCGAGTATCACTCAAATCCAAATTCACATTAACTTCTAAATTACGGTGTTGCCACTGAGGATTTTACCTGTTGGAAAAATTCTTTACTACTGGATTCCAATTGTATCTTTGCCCTCCAACCTCTTGATTGAGCATCTTTACCGAAACGCAGCAATATGTGATTCCATCCTTTTTCAAGCGGCATGTTTTCCACCTTTTTATCATTCATCGCAACAGGCGACCCGTTGATATACGCTTCGGTCTCAGTTTGTCCGTCGATCAACAGATTAAGTTTCGGTATATTCGGTTCTACCAGAAGGTTCACCAAAGAACGCGGACTGAAAATCCAAAAGCTCAGGTAAACAGCCTTATCATCCTGACGGACTCCCGGAAGCTTTGAAAAATTGACGAACCCTTGCATGTCTGTCTGAGCCAGTTCGAGATCACCCGATTCATAACTGGCAGCAAACTGTTGGTTATTCATCGATACCAGCTTATTTTCATCTACATTCTGTTCGCGCAGGAAGGCTGCGCGTTCCAGTTCGCCTGTTGCAGCAAATACCCTGCGGGTATTAAGCGGAACGTCTTTCAGGGTTAATCCCAGGTTGGACAGCATCGTTCGCAATAAAGATTCACCTTCCGATTTCAATTGAAGAAGGTCAATGCTCATCAAGTACAATTGTCCCTTGCCCAATTCTATTTTGACAAGAGCTGCGCCTTCGGGTTTAGCTTCCCGTTCGCTCCTGTATACTGCTGCCGTTTTCATAAATTCGGGACGGGAGTTCCACCGGCTCCAGTCCGTATTACAAGCGTCCAGGATTACTTTTCCATGCTTCACTATTTCGCCGCTCAAACCGTGTTGCATGGCAGGTTGGCGCGTCAGCTCGGTAAAATAGTAATCCTTGTTGTCCAACGTTCCAATGAACGGATCATCGGTTTTTTTGATGAACGAAGTGGCATTGCGATTGGTCAGTTCCAGTTTATACGGCAACAATGCATTCAACTTATCTAAGTTTTCCGGCGAAACTCCCCATATCACCACCGTACCTCCATTTTTAAGGCAATCGTCCAATGTCTGTTTGGACGGCTGGTCGGACAGCGGGTTTTTCCCATCAACAATCAGTAGCGAAGGAATACGTTTTTTTGTGATTTGTCCGAAAGGAATACCCAATTCCTGCCATTGTTCTTTCAACATGCTTCCGTTAGCTACAAGCAGACCGGCTTCGGGTATGGCTTTGGCCGGGACTGACGGAACAGTTGGACGACTCTTGTCCTCGATCCTGAATGGCCGCGACGGAGTTGCATTGATTGCCTGTATGGCATCGAACATCGGCCATGGAATATAAAGCGGTAGATTGGGATCGTACCCCGGATTAATCGTACTCGTATATGGCCCCAAACGTTCGGGTTGGACACCCGGAATACCTTCTTTGAATGCCGGGAAGAAGATGCCATCCTCAGGAACAGGAGCGCGGGTAATATCCTTCAATCCAAATTCCAGTGGTCTGAGTCCATACCAGATAATATTGAAAACACTGGCATAAACCGCCTTGTATTCCAATTGCTTCCCGATCAGATCATATGCTTCAACAGCGAGGCCTTCCATACGGCCTAATTGCGATTCGTATGCACGGTTACCGTTGACAACCGATACCTGGCGTGGCGTACCATAATACCCCATTCCGGTTTCACCTACTCCCCAAGGTTTGCCTTCCGACGACCATTTTTTCATGGTGCTCTCATTCCCATAATGGCCGATTACTGTTGGAAGGTCTGTAGGACGCATATCCTCTCCATCACCCGAAATCCAGTTGCGTGTCGGGTCGTTTTTCCGTACGATCTTCACCCAGTTATTGATTTCGGCTATTTGACGTAATTCGATCCACTCAGGAGCGCGGAATACATTAATGATTACAGGCAAAGTTTCGTTACAAACGCTCCAGCCGAATACCGACGGATGGTTGCGGTCGCGTAACACCATACTTTTTACGTGTCTTTTACAATATACCCAGTAGTCGTCCGAGTCCATTTTCGGACCTCCATCGCTCGACCATATTCCTGTTTCGTCCAGCACACAGATGCCTACTTCGTCCGCTACATCCAAATAAAAGGATGGAAAAGGCTGTGCATGAAGCCGTACTGCGTTGGCATTGGCATCTTTCAGCATCTTGTACCATCCCCAGGCATACCGGCGGGTCATTTGGGGGATACCCATGAAATGCCAGGAATCGCCTTTCAGAACAATGGGTTTTCCATTCAGAAGCAGTTCAGTTCCGCTAATGGTAAACTGACGCCATCCGAAACGGGTATACTTGGTGTCGAGGACCTGTTTTTTTCCGGTATTCAGGGTGATAACCGAACCGTATAATCTGGGGGTTTCCGGTGTCCAATAGTCTAATTTTCCCTCTACCTTCCGGCCAAGATTAAAAATGATGCTATCTCCGGCTTTCAACACGATCTTTTCTGTATTCTCTATTTTCAATACTTCATCCTGTAGACCGCCATTAGACAAGGGTCCCGTGACAACATCGTTGTTACCGGATTTTATCCATTTCCTGATAGAAGCGCTCATGGTGAAGGTTTGTGTTTTTTTACTCAGATTCCTGACAGTCACGGCAAAGTTCAGGCGATCGTTTTGGACGTCGGGCTGTACAAAAACATCAGATATGGAAAGTTCCGGAACAGCAATCAGCGAGACATCTTGCCAGATACCTGCAATGTGTTGTCCCCAAAATGAACCGGCCACATAGTTACGTCTGCCATACCGTCCGGGAACATCGGTGAGACTAGCTTTGGCAACGCCCACAACAATTTCGTTAGCGCCTTCCTTCAAAAGATGGGTTACATCGAAACGGGTGGCAAAGAAAATATCAAGATTTTCTTTGGCTAATTTACCATTTACATAAATTTTTGCAAAACCGGCAATAGCCTCAAAATGAAGGATAACTTGTTTGTCTTTCCATTCGGCAGGTAATGTAAATTCTTTTCTCATCCATCCCATGGTTGCCTTTTCCCATTCCTTAGGGTAGGACGGATAGGCCAGAAAATCGCCACCATCGCCCTGGGCAAACGAATTGATATTCCAGGGGCTTGGTATTTTGATAGGAATCTGATCCCAACTGAAAGTCCCTGGTTTCTGAAATTTGGCCATATCGATTTCGTATACCGGCATAAACTGCCAGAAGCCGTTCAGACATATTTCGTCTCTGTATGGTTTTTCCAGTTCATTCACCATACTGTTCATTGGATTGAAAACGTGAGGATAATGTTCCTGTGCCCATACTCCTGTCGATAAAAGGAGCAAAAAGCAAATTCTCAAAATTGATTTAATTTTAGATGACATACGATTATGAATTATAAATTTTATGTGATGAGTTATGGGTTATTTTGCCGGTTTAGCTGAGTTATAGCCTTTTCCACCGTGGAACCATTTTGTTGCTTGTCCGACAAGCCACAAGTAATAATCGGACCCCAAGCCTTTTTCGATCCCAACAAACTTCTTTTCCCCGAATAAGGGAAGTTTACCTTCTTCGGCACACTTGAATATGGCAGTTCCTTCATCGATTTCGTCAAACATGGCGACATACAGCGATGCTGCGCCGGCAGCTTTTGCACTGGCCACTTGTTTCCACAGGAACTCACCCTTCATCCGGGGTATCTGGTTGTATAATTGGGTATTTCTCTTGAGGTTTCCCCAACTGAATCCGGGAAATACCAGTGGGACATAATCGATTTTATTCTCCTTGCACCATTTGACATCTTCGGGTAGTCCGGCTGCTACTGTTTCGTAGGTATCGTAATTATAGCGCCCCCACAGCCCAGGGCATGACAATATCGATATTGGTTTTGATAAGTGTATGAAGGAGAGGATTGTTCTCTGTGTCCTTGTCAAGTATCCGCCAATAGTACGGAACACCCAACATGATCGAAACTTTTTTGTCCGCTTTGATGTTGACGATCATCTGTTGTACATCGGCTATCGAATACCTGCGGTTATCGTTGAACCCTACTCCCCAGATGGTTAGCAGCGGCTGTTTGTTGTGCCAGATATAAGTGGGATTCTGTTTCCTGTCAAAAAGAGAAAATAAGTTTTGCAGTTCCTTCCAGTCATCTTCCAATACTTTCATATCTTCAGGGCGGCAACCACTCAGATCATACATTACCCCAATTGCCCGATCGTATTTGCGGGCGGCTTTTAACGCATTTTCCAGAACCTTGTTGAAATGCTTTTTTCCGCTCGGGTTCTTGACTTCGGACACAAATCGTTGCATGAATACACCATCGATGCCGTATTCTTTCATCCACTTGAAATGAAGATCGACACTTTCCGCATCGTATGCACTGTAAAGGTATGCATCCGATCCGTCGGCCATTTTAAACGGGGCTACATATTTTTTGGTATACTCTGTCATATCCGGCCAAAAATCGATGGACGCGTTATCGCCTCTAAATCCGTAGTGATACCAGCCCCGATGTGATTCGTCGCCTTCGGCGGCGAACCATCCCTGATAACCGGCCATAACCAATCCTTTATAGGAATCGTATTTCGTATTATTAACCGGTTGTTTTGCCGATACTTGCAATATCATCAGTAGAGCAAAGATTGAAAATATTAACTTTTGCATGGCTTTTTCTTGATAATTGATTGTTTATTGTTTTAATCTTTCACAAAAAAAAGACAATACCCTTAAAGAAACTATTAATCGAACGATTAACGCAATGTTTTTCTCTTAAAAAAATACTCGTTTTCTGAAATAATTGAAATTCTTTTACAAATGGCTCTTAAAAAAATCCAAAATTGATGTTTTTGATTCTACATATTGCTTGGACTAAAAAAAGCACTATCTTTGCACCCGCAAAAACAAAAATGGCGAGGTAGCTCAGCTGGTTAGAGCGCATGATTCATAATCATGAGGTCGGCGGTTCAAGCCCGCCTCTCGCTACGAAGAAAATCAAGGACTTACAGATAAATCTGTGAGTCTTTTTTTATTTTGGCGAACACAGAGTGAACACAAACTTTACTTTTTCTTTCCTTTCTAACATTTGTAATTGCCTTATCTTTGTCCCCCAAAAGTAAAGAAAAGTATGGAACTTAAAATATTTGTCAATAGGCTGATTTGGAAACTGAATCCGTTCAAAAAAGAGATCATTCTACCGTTGGATACGAGTCATGCAGAAGAAGTTGCAAAACGATTGTATTCCATCTACCCCAATGCTTACAAAATCAAAAAATCCAAATTCGAAATCCAACCTCTCGAATGGTATTTTGACGCAGAAAACATCCCAAATCAGAATATGATTCATGATGTATTCGATTATTTTGAAAGCGGGCCTCGAAAAGGATTTCTTGACCAGCTTCAAGCCATTGGAATGTTCCATATTTTGTGGACATATTTTACTCAAAGTACGAAATTAGCATTGAATTGGATACTTTTGTTAAAACTCATTGACTTTTCCGAAGAAGAAAAACATGTTTTGATTGGTATCGTTTTATTTTGGCATGGCGGTTATCCGACCAGGAACAGGTTTGCAGGTCAACACTTGAGCGCATTGAGAACCATTGAGAAGGAATTTTTAAAATACGAAGGTGATACTCCAGAAAAGGAATTTTGCAAGGCCAAGCTGACTCAAAAGAGTAGTAGATGGTTTGAAGAAAAGAAAACACTGGATAGCGAGATAATAGAATTAATAGAAGTCCAAGTGTCACCAATTAATACAGAGATAGAACCGATAGAGTCCGATTCTAAAAACAAGGAATTCACGACAGCACGACAGACATTATTTATGTATTACATGTTTCTCGAATTGGATATCTACGTAAATACGGATAAAACAAAACTGGCAGAGATAATCTGTTTTCTGACGGGGAAAAATAAGGACACGGTTTATAGAAAAATAAGAGAGCCATTCGGTAAAGAAGAAAAATCAGGTGCTAAAAATGACCTTGATTTCGTGCTTTCCCAGTATGAAAAAATAGGACTGGCAAAAATTATTGAGAAAGTAAAAAAGGACAGAACTTCATTTTAATTCATAAGTGTCCGAACAAAAAGAAAAGTTCAAAGATGATTACCTTTACGGTCGACTAAAATCCCAAGGTTTCCATCAAGAACTTTTCTCATGAGTACAAAGTTAGGTAAAAAATCGGACAAGCCCATTTTCAAACAAAT